>JBBRKX010000292.1:0-6496 GCA_038231675.1 Chthonomonadales bacterium
CGCCATTCCCGCCGCAATGAATTGCGCGATGTCCGCCGCAATCAGGAGTGCCAAACCATATGTTCGTTCCCGCCGCAATGAATTGCACGGTGTCCGCCGCAATCAGCAGCCAAACCATATGTTCGTTCCCGCCGCAATGAATTGCGCGGCTGTGTGGCCTCGCGGCCCTGTGACCGCCTGCGCGGGCACACATTAGAGGGGTATTGCCCACCTGCCGACGGTGCGACGTCTTTTGAAATCGAGCGTCTCTGAAGGGTATCGGTTGCAAGCCCTTGCAGCATCCAATGCATTCGGACAAACCTTCTACTGCCTATACGGATACTGCCTATCCAAGCCTTGAGAAATAATGAAGCGGTTCTCGCCGCAAACGCTTGCGTGCGGTCACAGAGCACACCCTTTGTTGCTATCCCCGTCGTTATCGAAGTGTGTGCCCGCGCAGGCGTGGCATAAGGCCGAAGGTCACACAGCCGCGAAGTTTACTTCGGCGGGAACGGCGGGAACATTGCGACGGGACATACGGCATTCATTTTGGTAAGAAGTACGGCTCCAACGCCAGGGCTTATCGTCCGCAACTATAACTGTCGAGAAAAATGGAATGACCCCGCCCGGTTCATTTCCAGCAGGATTTCCGCTTGCCTTTTCTGAACTATAGTTATAAAATGGACGTGCCTCTGGTTGGGCGGCTCCGTTACCTGGATGCCGCCCCATTTGCGTTTGCGTATGTGACAGACGCCCCAGACCGGTGCAGTAAGGACAATCGCATTCTGGCTCGCAAGGCCACCTATACCGTCAACAAGAACGGAAACGAGAGCGGACCAAAGCCTGGCTCATAGCTCACGCTTGGGACAATCGTAGACAAAAGGTGGAGAAAAACGAACAGGACAGTGGTTTTCGGGAGTAATATTCAGCTATGCCGCGCATTTTTGACAATATAGAACGGCCTCTCCTTCCTGCTCTGGAGGAGACGCTCGACCTTTCTACACACGCTGATTTTTGTGTAGGATATTTCAACCTGCGTGGGTGGCGGCGCTTGGATTGCTATGTGGATAAATGGGCCGGGGGCGATGGCAAGTGCTGTCGGCTGATGGTCGGTATGCAGAAGGCTCCTGGAGACGAGTTTCGCGATGCGATGCGAATGGTTGGCGATGGCGATGAGATGGATAATGCCAAAGCGCTGAAACTGAAGAGGCAGTTGGCTGAAGAGTTCCGTACGCAGATCACGCTCGGTTTCCAAAGCAACGAAGACGAAGCAGGTTTACGACGGCTTGCCGCGCAGATTAAAGCCAAAAAGGTTGTTGTCAAACTGTTTTTGCGTCACCCCCTGCACGCCAAACTCTACCTTCTATTCCGCCCTGACCCCAATAACCCCATTACCGGCTTTGTAGGCAGCAGCAACCTCACCTTCTCAGGCCTGAAGGGGCAGGGCGAACTAAATGTGGACGTCCTCGACCATGATGCCGCTAAAAAGCTGGCGAAATGGTTTGAAGATCGCTGGGAAGACCGATGGTGCATCGACATCTCTGATGAACTGGTCAAGATCATCGAGGAGTCATGGGCCCGACTGGAGCCGGTGCTGCCGTATCACATCTACGTCAAGATGGCCTATCATCTGTCCGAGGAGGCGCGAGCGGGTCTATCTGAGTTCCGCATCCCAAAGGTGTTCGGCAACTTGCTCTTCGACTACCAGACCGCCGCAGTCAAAATCGCGGCCCGCCATCTGCATAAACGCGGTGGCGTCCTTATTGGAGACGTAGTCGGTCTGGGTAAGACCCTCATGGCTACGGCGCTTGCCCGCATCTTCGAGGATGACTTCGGCTTCGAGACGCTCATTCTTTGCCCAAAGAACCTGGTGAAGATGTGGGAAGATTATCGCAAGACCTATGGGCTGCGCGGAGACGTTATTTCGACATCGAAGGCTATCAAGGTGCTGCCAGGATTAAAGCGTTACCGCCTGGTGCTGGTGGATGAAAGTCATAACCAGCGCAATCGTGAGGGGAAGACCTACCGGGCTATCCGAGATTATATTGAGACAAATGACAGCAAATGTATTTTGTTGACGGCGACCCCCTATAATAAGACCTATCTTGACCTGTCCAGCCAACTGCGCCTATTCCTTGAAGATGGCGTCGACCTGGGAGTGCGCCCGGAAAAGCTTATCCGTGAAAAGGGCGAACTCTTCCTCGCGCAGCATCAGGTGGCTCCGCGTTCCATCGCCGCTTTTGAGAAATCGGAATATCCGGACGATTGGCGTGAACTGCTGCGTCACTATATGGTGCGGCGCACACGCTCCTTCATTCAGGATAATTACGCGGTCGTAGAGTGTCCGGCTTGCGGCATGCTCATCAAGGCAACGGAAGGCGCATGCTCAGTTTGCGGGCTCGTAAAGTCGGATGAACTCCGGCGTTTTCTGCTTTTCGAGGACGGAGGTCGCTCGTATTTTCCGACCCGTGTCCCGAAAACAGTCAAGTTTAAGGTAGACACCCAGTACGCCAGCCTGTATGCCGAAGACGTTGTCAGTATTATCAACAGTCTGAGCCTGCCCCGCTATGGACTGGGCAACTATGAGCATAACCGGCCGGACAAACCGCCTACCCCAGCGGAGGCAACCGTCCTAAAAGACCTTTCACGAGCCGGGAAGCGATTGATGGGCTTCTGCCGCACCAACCTCTTCAAGCGGCTGGAATCGAGCGGCGAGTCGTTTCTCCTTTCGGTCGAGCGACATATCCTCCGGAACTACATCTTCCTGCATGCCATCGAAAACGAGCTTCCCATCCCCATCGGCACGCAGGGCGCGGAAATGCTGGACGCACGCTTTTACGATGAAGATGCCGACGCAACCACCAAAGATATCTTCGATGAGGTCGATGAAGACGATTCCGAGCCAAAGGAAGTTGAGGGAACGGAACTACAAGTCGAGGCCGAATTCCGTAAGCGGGCGGCGCTGATATACGACGGTTATGCAGTGCAGTACAGGCGGCGATTCAAATGGTTGTCATCCAGGTTATTCCAAAAAACTTTGAAGCAAGACCTGTACGCAGACGCAAAGGCACTGGAAAAGGTCTTAGAGAAATGCGCCGACTGGGAACCCAATAAGGATGCGAAGCTCGCAGCTCTCATCGACTTGCTGACGAAGAAACATCCGAAGGAAAAGGTGATCATATTCACCCAGTTTGCTGACACGGTCTTCTATCTTGCGAAGCAGCTGCAAACGTGGGGCATTGCATCTGTCGCGGGCGTTACCGGGCAATCTGCCGATCCGACCGGTCTGGCGTGGAGGTTTAGCCCCAATAGCAATAACAAGCGCGAACTCGTCAAGCCGGAAGAGGAACTGCGTGTGCTGGTCGCGACGGATGTGCTTTCGGAAGGCCAGAACCTGCAGGACGCGGCCATCGTGGTGAACTATGACCTGCCATGGGCGATTATACGCCTGATTCAACGTGCAGGACGCGTCGACCGTATCGGTCAGCAAGCTGAAGAGATCCTCGTGCATTCCTTCCTGCCCGCAGACGGGGTGAACAAGATCATTCGATTGCGTGACCGTCTCCGGCAGCGGCTGTCGGAAAACGCGGAGGTGGTCGGCACGGACGAAGCTTTCTTCGAGGACGATAAAAAGAACCATGTGGTCGTAGACCTCTTCAACGAGAAGTCCGGCATCCTCGATGGCGACGCGGATACTGAGATCGACCTTACCTCTTACGCATACCAGATCTGGAAGAACGCCATCACTATAGACCCCGGCCTGCAGAAATCCATCCCTGAACTTCCCGCAGTTATCTACTCGACCCGCGCCCATCAGCCGGCCGCGCAGGCCCCGGAGGGCGTGTTGGTCTATATACAGACAGGCGATGGAAACGACTCGCTTGCCTGGGTGGATAAGACCGGCAAAAGCGTTACCGAGAGCCAGTATGCAATCCTCAAGGCCGCCGAATGCGATCCGGATACGCCAGCTATTCCACGCCTGGAAAACCATCATTCCCTTGTACGCAAAGGGGTGGAACACATCGTGCGCGAGGAAAAGAGCATTGGGGGCACGCTGGGCAAGCCGTCCGGCGCACGCTACATTACCTACGAGCGTCTTAAACGGTACGCGGTAGACGTAAAAGGTACGCTTTTCGACCAGACGGAACTCCACAAATCCATTGAGGAAATTTACCGCTATCCTCTTACGCAATCCGCAAAAGACCGCATCAATACGCACCTTCGTAATCAGGTGACGGACGAGATGCTGGCGCAGCTGGCAATACTGCTCCGCAACGAAAATCGCTTGTGTATCATCAATGACGAGGAACAGACACGGGAACCGAGCATCCTCTGCTCGCTGGGTCTGGTCGCTCCTCCATAAAGGCCATCTAATGACCCCGGACACCTGCCGCCAGTTCCTGACAGACGGGAATTGGCGCGCCCTATTCATTGACGAGCTAGGGTGGAATGGTTTCTCGTCACGTATCGAAGTCGCCCTATTCAAGCCGGGCCAGCATACGCCCGGCTGGCCTTCGGTTGAAGAGCGTGCGCGACGGGATAAGATGATACGCCTACCTTTTGCCTTACAGGGTGTGGCGGAAAAATGTGGCATGGCCATTTTCATTTGTCCTCCCCACAAGCGCGGGCAGATCCCCGATTACACGATGCGCTGCGAAATCGAACGCCGCTTGCGCAAATCAAACCACCATCACCTGATCGTCTTCACGAATGGAACAAACGCCACCCAGATATGGCAATGGTCTCAGGTTCTGGAAGACGGTGATAGGGAGTATTGTGAGCACACATTTCAGTGCTTCCAGGAAGATGAAGGCCTGCTTCATAGGTTGAGTTGCATTGCGTTTTCTTTTGTGGAAGAGGAGACGTTGACGTTGGTGGATGTGCTCCAACGGGTTCAGTCCGCCTTCTATTTCACCCGGACTAAAGCTGCCACCTGGCGACTGCGGTTGCACAATCACGACCTTTCTGAATACAGTGAGGTAGTGCAGGCATGGACGAAGCAAGCCTATACCGAGCGGGGTTTATCTCGAAAGGAAGAACGGCAACTTGCCCGCGCGGCAAAGGCGGGGAATAAGACGGCAAAGGCGCGTCTCGTTGCGACGCACCTTTACATTCCGCTTGAGACCGCCTGGAAACTGAAGCATAAGCGCGGTCTGGCGGGAATTGAATTGGAAGACCTCATTCACGAAGGGTACTTTGGACTGTGGCGAGCAGCCAAGAACTTCGGGCCGGAGAAGGAGCAGCGCTTTCAGGCGCATGCGGCCTACTGGGTACGGAACCGCATGGAACGTGCAATATTGCATTGGAGCCGACTGATTGCGGTGCCGCTGTACGTGGAATGGGAGTTTCAGCCTGTCGTTCAGCAATACGCACTTGTCGAGGATCATCTCACCCAGCGTCTGGAGCGCAACCCAACCCGTGAAGAGATGGCGGAGAAACTGGGACTGCAGTATGAGCAGATGTTTGTTCTCGACATGGTGCGGAACGAGGTTCTGTCCCTTGAGACACTTCTGGAGCAAGAAGAGTTTTCCGCGGAGGATAACCTCGCCTGTACCCCTGTAGCATCGACATCCGATATTGAAAAGAGGGTAATGGATGCGGATGCGCTGGAGACGATATTGTCGGGACTCCGCATTAGAGAGCGGTATGTGGTGATGTCGCGCTTTGGCCTCTTTGAAAATGAGGAACTGACTTTAGAAGAGATCGGAGCGAAGCTGCACATTACGAGGGAGCGCGTGCGGCAGATCGAGGCCGGGGCAATTCGTCGTTTAAAATCGCATCTGCTGGATGAACCGATTCTACGACGCGGCAGACCGAAGAAAGTTACGAGCGAAACACCAATGGGAGCAGTGGATTCCGATGAATGACAAGCGCGTGCGTCAGCACCTGAAGGCCTATGAGTTTGGCACCTTGTTCCGCGAGGAACTGGGCTGGAACCATTACCGAACGGCGGTTCCTGTCGCCGTGGAGGGGCAGACATTCACACTGGCTCCGGTCGCCGAGCGAAACGGACTGGTCACGCTCCAGTGCGGGCCCCAGGCGGATGGCAAAATACCCGAGTATCCTTTGCGGCGCAAGATCGAGCAGGAGGTCACAAAGTCCGTTCAGGAACACATCATCGTGTTTACCGACGCGGCAAAGACAACGCAGGTCTGGCAGTGGGTCCGGCGCGAGCCCGGAAAGCCTGCCGCCTACCGGGAACATGCTCTGGACACGCGCCATCAGTCCGGGGAAGCGCTCGTCCAGAAGCTGCACCATATCGCCTACGAACTGGAAGACGAGGAGACGCTGACGCTCACCATCGTGGGCGCGGGAGCGCGGAAAGCGTTCGACGTCGAAAAAGTCACCAAGAAGTTCTACGAACTCTTCCGCAAGGAGCATGCCGACTTCCTTAAGAGCATTCAGGGCATCGATCTGCCGGACGACCGGGCGTGGTACAAATCCGTGATGATCAAACGGCTGATGTTCGTTTACTTCATCCAGAAAAAGCTCTTCCTGGATGACGACGACCAGTATC
>JBBRKX010000293.1:0-6481 GCA_038231675.1 Chthonomonadales bacterium
ACGCCCAGCACAACCATTTCGCGCGGCCCGCCGTCGCGTTCGGAAGCGTCTACCGGCCGGGGTTCAGCACCTATCCGCATCCCGGCTTCTTCGAACAAATTTATGCCGAAATGGACAGGCATGGCCATCCGGCGTGGGCTTCCTCCGAAGGCACCAACCTGCAGTTAGGCAGCGGACCAGGGCAGTCCGGCATGAATATGGAGACTTACCTGGCGAAAATGTTCCATCACGGTGCGGCGCTCGTGAATATCTTCTCCTGGGGTATTGGCGGGGAAGCGCACAAGAACATGGATTTTCGCGTGGTCACGGAAGGCGCGGAAGCCATCGCCGCCTACCGCAAGTTCCTGCGGGGCGCTCCGCTGGTGGAGACAGCCTCCGCTTCCACGTCGTACCTTGAGCGCCTCCCGGCAAAGATCCACCGTATCCAGGGGGAGATGCCCGCCTGGATTCAGAAAACGGGTGGGCAGGCGCGGGTAGAGCCGCTTATGAAGCGATTGGATGCCGCCCTCAAAGCCAACGACTTCACGGAAGCCGAGCGCGTCGCCGACTTGCTCCTGCAACTGCTTTCCTCGGAAAAGAAAAAGCCATGATACGCAGAGACATCGACAAGGCGCAAAGCCAACGCCTATCGTATAGGACCCTCATACCCTAAATCCCTTTCTCCCTGGATTCCCGAACTGCGTTCGGCGGGAGAGAGGGTCTGGAAGTCCCCTTCGCCCGGAACGGGAGAGGCGGGAATAGGCGGAGACGCAGGGAGTGAGGGTGAGACGCGCTAAGCCGAGCAACGTCTCTTTGTCAACAGGGCTTTGTGTAATGCGTGCCCGCACGAGGAAATGGCGGTTAAACTTCGGACAATTTTGTCTGCCCGCCTTCGAGGTCCATTGCCGCCTTTTGTACCTCCAGGAGTCTTCTGGTGAAGACAACGAGATCCAGTCGGTGCAACAACTGCCGGCGTAGGGTAGAGTGTGCTTGTCTTTTAAAGAGCCCTCGAACGCCATGTTAAGAAACGCGTTGTCGAAACCACGAAGTTGATGGCTCGGTAAAGCAACGTGAGGTAGAGGTCGGTTCCTCACATTATAAGGCCAACACATCGCGCATACCGACGTGATCTCCGCACACGTTTCGTTTGGAAGGCATATTGTATGAAACAAGCATATTCAGTGGCGCGTTACGCTTTATTCAAAGCGGGACGGCGTTCCGGATGTATACAGGATACGACGAAAGCGCGGCATACTGCGCTGCTATGCGCGTGTTCTCTGCTGTGTCTCCTCTGGCTTACGGGATGCGGAACCACGCAGCACTCCGATCCCCTGACAACGGCGCGGGCCGGTTTTCATACGAATCTGATCCCACAAAATGGGCCGAAGGAGGCCGTCGCACAGGCCCCGCCTGATATCTTCCGCACCGTCCAGTACCCGGCTCCAAGCGGCAAGCTGGCCGCCTATATTTCTCCCGATCCACGCGACGGCAAACAGCACCCGGCGATCCTCTGGATCACGGGCGGCGATTGCAACTCCATTGGCGATGTCTGGTCTCCTTCTCCTCCCAGCAACGACCAGTCTGCGGCGGCCTATCGCAAAGCGGGCATTGTGATGATGTTTCCCTCGCTACGCGGCGGCAATGACAATCCCGGTGTCAAAGAAGGTTTCCTGGGGGAAGTCGACGATGTCCTCGCGGCGGAGAAGATCCTGGAGGCGGTCCCATACGTAGATCCTAAACGCATCTATCTGGGGGGACACAGCACGGGCGGCACTCTGGCTATGCTCGTGGCGGAGTGCTCGAGCCGGTTTCGCACCGTCTTTGCGTTCGGTCCCGTGGACGATGTTTCGCGATATGGCGCGGATTCAGGTTTTCTTCCCTTTGACCTCACCAATCGGCGGGAGATCGAACTGAGATCTCCAGGCTACTGGCTGAACTCGATCCAGTCGCCGGTCTGGGTTTTGGAAGGGACCGAGGGCAATATTGCCGCGCTGCAGGCGATGGCGAAATCCTCGACCAATCCAAAGGTGCACTTCGTCCCGATCCAGGGCGCGAGCCATTTCGCCACCCTTGCGCCGACAAACGACCTGATTGCAAGGAAGATCCTTCAAGACAGTGGCGAGGTAAGCAATATTTCCATTACGGAAGACGAAGTGAACCGCAATTTTGCGCGGTGAGCCGTTGGAGACAATGGGCGGATTTGTGTAACATCCCAGCCTTGTGGCGCGTCTAAAGTCCTAATGCCGCGCGCGTCCTGACGGCCCCCGGCGGGCCGCATGCGTTTCATGACATTGATCTAATCGAAGGATACTCCAAAGCCCGTATGCGTTTTCCTGGATATAAAACTAAGCGACTTCCCGCCACCCCGGCGTTGCGACGGCTGCTCGGCGCGACCGCGTTCCTTTCGCTTCTGGGCGCGGCGTGGGCGCGTGGGGCGGATCCGCCGGTCGTTGTCAGCGACCAGACGACGTTCGAAAAGCAGATGCGACCCATTATGAAGCAGGTTTGTGTCCGCTGTCACAGCGGACAAAAGCCGGCTGGCGGCATAAACCTCGATGTGGCGGGCGACATCACGACGCTTCAGCGCGATCAAACGACGTGGCGAAAAGTCATCACGCAACTCCATGGCAGAACCATGCCGCCACCGAACGCCCCGCAGCCGACGGAAGAGCAGCGCAGTCAGCTTCTGGTCTGGCTGAACCATACTCTGGACGGCGCGAGTGACGCGGTCCTGGCCAAAAATCCCGGCCGAGTCCTCATCCATCGCCTGAACCGCATGGAATACAACAACACGGTGCGGGATCTGTTCGGCATTACCTCGAATCCCGCCGACTCCTTTCCCGCCGACGGCGGGGGCGGGGCCGGGTTCGACAACAACGCCGATACGCTTTTTATTCCGCCTATTCTGATGGAGCGCTACCTGCGGGCGGCCGGCACGATCCTCGCGGAAGCGCGCCCATCGCGCATTTTCTTCGTGCAACCCGGCAAAGGTGTCACACGCCGCGCCGCCGCCCGACAGATCGTGGCGCATTTCGCGCTCTACGGCTTTCGGCGGCCCCCGGAGACCGCTGAGGTCGACCGCCTGATGCACCTGTATGATGCCTCGATCGCGCACGGAGAAACGTACGCGGACTCGGTCAAGCTTGCCTTGAAGGCGGTGCTGGTTTCACCCAAGTTCCTCTTCCGAGCGGAAAGTACGGACGCCTCCAACGGTCCGCGGGCGCTGGGAGATTATGCGCTGGCGAGCCGGCTATCGTACTTCCTCTGGGACTCCATGCCGGACGACACGCTGCTCCAACTCGCCGCGCAACACCATCTTAAAGATCCGAAGGTTCTCGAACTCCAGGTGGACCGGATGCTTAAAAGCCCGAAGGCGAGCGCATTTGCCGAAAGCTTCGCCGGGCAATGGCTGCACGTCCGCGATCTTTACACGACCGCGAAACCGGACCCCGGCCGCTATCCCAATTTCACTCCCGCGCTGCGGGACGCCATGTTCCAGGAGCCTGTCGCCCTCGTCAACACAGTCTTTCGCGAAAACGCCAGCCTGATTACACTGATCGACGCGGATTATACGTATTTGAATGAGGACCTTGCGCGGCACTACGGCATCGAGGGAGTCCAGGGGCCCGAGATGCGTCGGGTCGCGCTGAAGGATCGCCGTCGTGGAGGAGTCATCACCACGGCCGGCGTACTGACCGTCACCTCTTACGCCCTGCGCACCAGCCCGGTGGTGCGCGGCAAATGGGTGTTGGAAGCGATCCTCGGCACGCCGCCCGCGCCGCCGCCTCCGAATGCGGGAGGTCTGCCCGCCGACGATGCGCCCACATCGGGCCTGACGTTTCGGCAGCGCCTGGAAAAGCATCGGTCCCGGCCGGAGTGCGCGGGGTGTCATAGCCGTATGGACCCGATCGGGTTTGGATTGGAAAACTTCGACGCGGTCGGACGTTGGCGCGAAGCGGTCGCGGGCATTCCCGTCGACTCGTCCGGCGTGCTGGCGAACGGCGAAAAGTTTTCCGGCCCCGCCGAGCTGAAGCAGCATCTCCTCGCCGATAAAGAGGGATTCGTTCGCAACCTGACGGAAAAGATGCTGGGTTACGCGCTCGGGCGAGGGTTGGAGCCGTACGATCTACCGACCGTGCGCAAGATCTGCGCTGCGGTGCAAAAGGACGGCTACAAAAGCGACACGCTCATACGCGGCATTGTCGAAAGTTATCCGTTTCAATATCGAAACGACGATGAACGCCAGGGCGCCGCGCCCATACGCGCCGCCGACCGAAGATAATTTGAACCATGTGTGCCGTGGTTGTGAGGGACAGTTTCCATGCCGGGATTTCAGGCCGGCTTGATAGGGGAGATGACGATGGGACAGGGATCGGATACGCTTTCACGCAGAACCGTGCTCAAGGGGATCGGCGTCACCATGTTTCTGCCGTTCCTGGAGGCGATGCAGCCTCTGACGGCGCTGGGCGCAACAAAAGCAGGCACGGTGTCGAAAGCGCCGGTTCGGCTGGCGGTTTTGTACATGCCCAATGGCGTGAACCCGCAGACCTGGGCCCCGACCGGCGTGGGCGCGGACTTCCAGCTTTCCCCCGCCTTAGAGCCGCTTTCGAATCTGAAGTCCGAGATCCTCGTGCTTTCCGGGCTGATGAACCATGAGAGCATCGAAGGCGACGGCCATTACGTAAAGGTCGCGCCCTTCCTGACCGGAACGCATATCACCAAAACGGCCGGGAGTGACCTACGGTGCGGCGGCATTTCGCTGGACCAGACCATCGCGCAGCGGATCGGCAATCTGACCCCGCTTCCTTCCATCGAGCTGAGCATCGAGCCGGTCACCATGGGAGTAGACAGCAACGTCGGCTTTACACGTCTGTATGGCTCTCACATCTCCTGGAACACGCCCACGACCCCGGTCACGCGTGAGATCAATCCTCAGCTTGCCTTCGACCGTTTGTTTCGCCCTTCGAGCGTGCAGGATCCGCACGCCTCCGCGAGCGATCAAAGTGTCCTCGATGCCGTGATGGACGATGCGCGAGACCTTAAGAAGAAGGTCAGCAAAGCCGACGAAACCAAGCTGGAGGAGTACTTCGAATCGGTCCGGTCGGTGGAAAAGAGAATCCAGTTCGACGCTTCCCGGCGGGCGGGCGAGTATGGCGGCGATCCCCAGGCGCGCAAAGAAGTGGAAAAGCTCGGGGGCAGGATCAAGGACTACTACAAAGATCCGGCGCGACTCAGCGAGCGGAGCATCGATCACACCGAGCAGGTCCGGCTTATGCTCGATATCATGGTGCTTGCTTTCTGGACCGACTCCACGCGTGTCGCGACCTTCATGTTCGGCAACGAAGTCAGCGGCAAGAACTTTTCGTTCCTGCCCGGCGTAAGTGGCGGGCATCACGAAATTTCGCACCATGAGAACAACGTGGCGAAACTGGAAGAGTACAAGCGAATCAATATCTGGCACATCCAGCAGTACGCCTACATGCTGGAGAAGATGCATGCCATTAAAGAAGGCGACGGCACGCTTCTCGACAACTCCATGGTCATGTTCGGCAGCGGGATGAAGGACGGAAACGCGCACAGCCCCTACAACCTGCCGATCGTGCTGGCCGGCCGGGGCGGCAAGACGATCAACACCGGACGCCATCTTGATTTCGCGCCCAAGACGCCGCTCTGCAACCTGTACCATTCTATTCTTCCGCGCATGGGCGTGCCGAACGGAGTGTTTGGCGACAGCAACGGCAATCTGATCTAGCGGAGGAAACGCTTGCACCAGGAAGTCCGGATCACCCGATGGAACGGGACGGAAGCAGCCGACGCGATCGATTGCGTGGCGATCGAAGCGCCTCTGGAGATCCTGCTAGATGGCGAAAGTCTGGCCGTCACCATGCGTACTCCGGGGGACGATTTCGCGCTCGCAGCCGGTTTCCTCTTCGCGGAGGGCGTGCTTAAGTCCAGCTGGGATATCGGCGCAATGGGCTATGTCGGCCGCCCCGGTGACCCCGATTGGCAAAACCTCCTGAACGTGCATCTCAAGCCGGGGCTTGAGGTGCGTGCGCTTCCAGGCAGTCTGAACCGCAATTTCATTGCAAGCTCCAGCTGCGGCGTCTGCGGCAAGGCGTCTTTAGAGGCCGCCCGCTGTACGGCCGAACCTGTCCCGGACACCTCGCTGCGGGTGTCCGCAAACCTCATCCGCACCTTCGATCCCCTTATGCGCGCCGAGCAACAGGGGTTCGGCCGCACGGGCGGGCTCCATGCGGCCGCGCTCTTCGACCTTACCGGAAAGCTTATCGCGCTCAGTGAGGATGTCGGCCGGCACAATGCGGTGGACAAAGTCGTGGGCCGGCAGGTGCTTGGCGGCGCGGGCTCCCTGGCGGAGCATCTCTTGATGGTCAGCGGCAGGGCAAGCTTCGAGATCCTCCAGAAAGCCGCCGTCGCGCGACTGCCCATACTCTGCGCCGTCTCCGCTCCCTCTTCGCTTGCGGTCCACCTTGCCCGCGATCTC
>JBBRKX010000294.1:0-6428 GCA_038231675.1 Chthonomonadales bacterium
CCGGACTCCAACGCCTTCGACCTGAATACGCTGACGGATGTGGTGCTGCACCTGAAATATATGGCCCGGGACGGAGGCGACTTGCTGCGCCAGGCGGCGCGCACCTCCCTGCAGCAGACGCTTTCAGATGCCCAGGGCGTTCCTTTGACCCGCTTGTTCAGTGCTAAGCACGAGTTCCCGGCGGAGTGGTACCGTTTTTTGAACCCACCTGTTCCAGGCGCACCGCGCCAGAGCGCCATGCTGGAGCTAACGCCGGACCGCTTTCCTTTTGCGGCGCGAGGAAACAAAGTCGCCGTCTCCAAACTGCTGTTTTTCCTGCTGCCACGCGCCGCTGCAGGCGGCCCGATTCCCACCGCGCTGTTCGACCTGAGCCTGCGGGACCTTCTGCCCCCGAATGCCGTTCCGCAGCCGTTGGAGCAGATCGGGCCATTCGATGCCGTATCTGGTCCGGTTCCGAACTTGCCATACTGTGCCACGAAAAATGACCCCGCCATCGTTCTTGTCAGAGGGGCGCGACAGGGTCTCATTATAGAGACCGACACCACGAATATTGCGAGCCTGCAGAAGTGGGCCGAGGATCTATGGATTGTCTGCCAGTATCATCTGGCCCCGTAATGCGTAGGGCGGCCGATACAACTCTATTTATAGGAATAGCCAGGCGCCCAGGACAGGGTCTACTCCTCGTCAGGAGGAAGTAAGAATGTGACGGCCACATGCCCGCCCCCTTCAGGACGGTTTCCATAGGTGGATTGCCCCTTCAGATCGCTGCGAACCAGACTTTCCACCAGTTCCAGGCCCATATTGGCCGCTTTCAATGGCTGAAAGTCTGCTGGAAATCCAGGACCATCATCCGAAACTTCCAGCCTCGCTTTCGCTCCTTCTACGTGGAAGAGAACGCTGGCTTCTTTTTTACCATGCTTCAGGGCATTGGTGATCAGTTCGTTGAGGATCAGCGTTAAGGAGACACACCATTTCGATGTGAGTCTGGCATCGTCGATGGAGTAACGAACCTCTTTGTTCCATGCGGTTTTCTGAAGCATGGGCAAAAGTCTGTCTAAGACCGCTTTTACCGAAACACGTTGAGCACCTTCCTCTGCCTTGATACCGGTGCTCAGAATGTCATGTACAATCGCGAGGGTATGCACGTGAGTCTTAAGCTGTGTATATTCCTCCAAAGGAATATACTGCTCGCCTCGATATTGTAACATCTGCATTTCAATCATGGCCGAAACCACTTGCAAATTGTTCTTGACTCGGTGATGCGTTTCGCGCATGGCGCGCCGAAGGCGGTTGTTGAGGGCCACAATCTCGGCCTGCCTGTGTTGGAGCTCCCGCTCCGTGCGCTTGCGCTCGGTGATGTCGCGAACGATAGTAGCAGCGCCAATGATGCGCCTCTGTGGGGTACGTATCGGTGACACGCTGATCGCGACATCGATGTACGTACCGTCTTTCCTCACACGTCGTGTTTCGTAATGTTCGATCCGCTCTCCGGCTTGCACCTGCCGTAGAATGCTAGGAAGCTCGTCGGGTAATTCCGGCGGTATGACCAGGGCTTTGGATTTGCCGATGATCTCCTCGGCTTTCCAGCCATAGATGCGCTCGGCAGCGAGGTTCCAGCTGGTGACAATCCCATCGAGGTTTTTGCTGACAATCGCATCCTCCGACGAATTCACAATCGCCGCGAGCAACGCTTGCTCCGTTTCCGTTCGGAGTTGGTGTGCGATATTTGTCATCAGTAGTTCTTCCTGCATGAAAGAAAGATCCGCCATTTCAGAGGCATTCATCGCGGCTATACTTGCCGGTCCGCCAATAATAATGCCTCTTGTGAGAGTTTACTGGGTTGAGACCACGCTCATATTTCGTCAAAAAGGTTCCGCCCGTTGGTCATAAGATGGAAAGCTCATTGGAGTCCTAGATGAAACTTCTGGAAGGCAGCCTGGAGTTGAGGCAGCAGGGTCTCCGCAGTAATCGGCTTTAAAACATACCCAGAAGTTCCTATTCCCTTTGCTCTCTCAACGAATTCTTCGTCCGAGAAGGCTGTCAGCATGACAATACAGACCCGGTATTGCGCGAGGATACGCTCGGACGCTTCGAGGCCATCCATAACGGGCATCTGAATGTCCATAAGCACAAGATCGGGCCGAGTGGCGAGCACCAATTCGATGGCCTCCTGGCCGTCGGATGCGATGCCCACGACTTCCAGTCCTTCGAAACGAAGAACGCGGCTCAACTGCAGTTGAGTAATGCCTTCATCTTCCACTATAACGATGCGTTTTCCGCTCAAAAGAGAGGCAGATTGCTCTTCCTTCTTGCCTGTAGCAGAGGGCATTGGAGGAGAGGACGATCTCTCGGACGCGAATATGGCCGGGTATATCAAGTCGGCATTACCTCCTGTTTAAATAGATTACGCTGTGGGGACAGTTGCCTGCAGTGCAGAAAGCGAACCGCGGATAGCCTCTGTACGTTCCTGCAATCAGTCGAATTCCCAACGAGCCTCTTCAAAGGAGGCAGTCACTGTCTAATGTAAGAGATTTCGATAACTTCCAGTCGAGCAGACGGTCATAAATAGGGCTTGATATCCAACTCGGCCTTTGGGAGTATCTCTTTCGACGAGAAAGTACGCTACACCTGCTGTGTACGCCATATTTAGGGCATAAACATAAAATCGACATTATATGGGGTACAAGATATTGCCGATCCAGCAATATAGGTTAGTGGTCAAACCGGCATTTTAGCCGATGGGATACAGAAATCTCCAAGTATGAATACACTCCATCCCTTTTCCATTTCGTCTCTGTACTCTTTGCGTTCAGTGGGCCTTCTGTGTCTGCTCGCCATGCTCTTCGCCTCCCTCCCACTCCATGCCGAGGAAGCCGTCTTAAGCGCTGACTTCTCCGTCCCCACGGGGACCATCCGCCCGCTTCACGGCATCAACAAGGGGCCGCTGGCGCCGGGGGGGATTTTCGATCTGATACAGGAGCAGAAAGAACTGGGGATTCCGTTCACGCGTCTGCACGATTGCGGCTGGCCCAATCCGTATGTCGTCGATCATCATGCCGTCTTCCCCAACCCGGACGCTGATCCAACACAGCCGCAGAGCTACGATTTCCGGCTCACGGACGAATACATCGACGCGGTGCGCAAGACCGGCGCGGAACCGATCTACCGGTTGGGCGAGAGCATCGAGCACACCAGCGTAAAGCGCTTCGTGCATCCGCCCGCGGACATGGACAAGTGGGCGGCGGTCAGTGTCGGGATCATCCGGCATTACAACGAAGGCTGGGCCGGTGGATTCCATCACCACATCCGCTACTGGGAGATCTGGAACGAGCCCGAGAACCGGCCCGTGATGTGGAGCGGAACAGACGAGGACTATCTGCGGCTCTACCGCACCGCCGCGACGGCCATAAAGAAGCAGTTCCCCGACCTGAAAGTTGGCGGGCCCGCGCTCGGTGCCAGCGGCCATTTTGTAGGGGGAGAGTTCCGCCCCACGGATTTTGCCGTGAACTTTTTGGCCATGTGCCGCAATGACAACGTCCCGCTGAATTTCTTCTCGTGGCACTGTTACACAGCCGATCCCGCCGAGCTTTCATCTCGCTCCCGGGCCATCCGGAGGCTGCTGGATTCAAAAGGCTTCACCGAGACCGAGAGCCACCTCAATGAATGGAACTATCTTCCCGGCAATGATTGGGGACCCATCACGCGCTCCGGGACGCCCGTCGCTCGCCAGCACACCTACGATGCGATGTCCGGTGCACCAGGAGCGGCCTTCGCCGCCGCCGCGTTGCTGGAACTCCAGGACGCGCCCGTGAACGTCTGCAATTTCTTCCACGGCGAACTGGGAGCCTTCGGCATGTTCACCGAGCAAGGCGTCCCGCTGAAGGTTTACCAGGCCTTTCGGGCGTTTCAGGGGCTGATGGAGACGCCCAGACGCGTGGAAACCCGCGGAGCCGTTGCGGGCGAGCTGGCCTTCGCTGCCGGGCTGAGTGCCGACGGCCGCGAAGCGACCCTGCTGGTGAGCAATTTTGCCGACCTGCGTTCGGAAGTGGTCGTGAAGTGGAAAGGCTTCTCGTGGACGGGAGGAGTAAACGCGGAGATCCGCACCGTCGATGCCGCAAACGATTTCAAGGATGCGCGGAACGAGCCTCTCGCGGACGAAGCCCATGGACTTCGTCTTTCCCTGAAGGCACCGGCCGTGGTGATGGTCCGTTTGCGCCCCGCGGATGGCGCGATGGCGAAGACGAAGTTGTCGGTGGCTTCACCTGCGAACCGATTGGTGTTCCAACGCGGTTTGGCGGGATCGTCAAAGGTCTCAGTGTCCGGCAACTGCGCATGGCCAGGGGCGGCGGTCGAGGCGCGGATGGTCGATGTCGACACGGGCAAGGCCGGCGATTGGATCACGCTGGGAACGGTCCAACCGGACGACACGTACCGGGGCGGCTTCACCGTCGCGGCCGGCTGGTATTCGCTGGAAGTCCGTGCGCGGGACAAGGAGCACTCGGCCACCGCGTCCGTGGAACGGGTCGGCGTGGGCGAGGTGTTTGTAGTCGTGGGTCATTCGGTGGCGCATGGCGGCCCGATCAATCTTCCCGGTGCCGATGACGACCGCGTGAGCACCATCGCGCTGCCGGCCGGCGATATGGAATCGCAGTGGCAGTATAAGTTCACCGGCGACCCGCGCTACTTGCCGGACGCGGTGGGACGACACTTCGATTCCAACGTGCAACCGGCTCCGGCCGGGAATGGCACCTACTTTTGGGCGACGTTCGCAGAGCATGTCGCCAAGGAACAAAACGTGCCGGTGCTGATCCTCAACGCCGCCTTTGGCGGATCCAGCTTGGAGCACTGGGCCAAATCTGCTCGCGGTGAACTCTTCGCGCACCCTTTCATCCGCTCGTCGATTCGCATGCCCTACATCCAACTGGAGCACGCGCTGACGAAGTATTGTTCCGTCACGGGCCTGCGGGCGATTCTCGCCGATCAGGGCCAGAACGACTGGCCGGAGAAGGACGAGAACAAGATCCTCGCGAACTATCAGGCGTGGATCGAGCAGGCTCGCAAAGACACGGGTTTCCCGAGACTTGCCTTGGTGGTGAATCGCCAATCGCCTCCTGGGAGCTTCGGCCAGATTCGGCGGGTGCAGGATCGCATGATCAAAGAATACCCCGATTGTTTCGCCGGACCAGACTACGACACTCTCTCGAAGGACGATACCGTGGACAAAGTCCACCTCAGCGAATCCGGCGCCAAGAAGGCGGCTCAACTCTGGTCCAAAGCCCTGGATGAGATGTTTTTCGAAGCCTCAGTTCCTTTGCTTCCAAAGTAGCGTGCCGCCGACCTTACGCGCGTTGACGATATGCGAAGGGAACGCTGGAGGTGGACCCGGCGATGGCGGTTGGGCAGTGGCTCCTGATCCGCTCTCCTCGCTCTTTCCGCCAAGCAGCGCGGGCTACGTCCAGCCTGTCGTGAAAATAAAACTGGGAGCGCGTTCCAACGACTGGCCTGACGAGACAAAGACCCTTCAATCCGACGTGGTCGAGCATTTCCAAGTCCCCGATTCCGAGGAGGCATTTCCGGTGCCAGTCTTCTGGGCCGAATGCACGATTTTTTTGAAAAAGTCCTCCCCGCAGCACGAGGTAAAATTCCGTCCTCCAGACAAACCCCCGAAAGCTCCGGATGGCTCGGTATAATGTCGTGTAGATTGATCTACAATAATGTCTGGACGGGGGATGAAGCGATGTCCGGCAAGCGGGAAAACGCGGCCTTACCGCTGGCCTTACGTCGGAGGACAACGTCCACCACGCCTACGCGGTGTTTCACAGTCCCGCTTCCGGAGCCGCTACGCGAAGTTTCTGCAGATCGTTTTCCTGCGCCTGCCATTGACCAGGAACTTGAAACTGTTCCGCGGGCTGCCCCGGCTCGGCGGCGAGGATACCTTCTTCATCTTCCGTCCCTGCACGCCGCACACGTTCTCACCGACGGATCCAACCGCTCTAAATGGCGGCCACCTGAGCAGCAACGGTGGACGGCTTATATGGCACAGGCGCCAAGGGAGCGTGGTAGAAGGGGCCTTGGACCCCGGTCGAGAGTCAAGAACCCGGCAGTCATGATCGCTATCGGAGATGGAAATACCGGACGATTCTACGACGCCGAGATTTCTTTCCCGATGGTCATTCCCCCAACGGATCGTGGTCTACCGTCCATTGGACCGGCCTCGTCGAGGCGCCAACATCCTCTTTTGTGACCGGCCTGTAGAATGGGCACGGCGGGAGCCGAGGGACGCCCGCGAAGCATCGGCGTCCGAAGGCGGGTGTCATGATGCGGCGTAGAGGGAGGCGAGGCGTGGCACGGCGAGGGCTTCCGTGAGCCGGTCGCGCAGGGCGTGGCGGAGCCAGCGGAGGAACTTCACGCTGCGCTGGGTGGCCCGC
>JBBRKX010000295.1:0-6403 GCA_038231675.1 Chthonomonadales bacterium
CCACCACTACCACCACCGGTGCCGCCACCACTACCACCACCGGTGCCGCCACCACTACCACCACCGGTGCCGCCACCACTACCACCACCGGTGCTGGTCGTCGCAAGTATATCATTGGGATCTTGTTCGCTAGGGGTCCCCTGATACCGTGCAAGCTCATTGATCGAAATCGGCCCGCGGCTGAGAATGCGCCACTGATCGTATTTCGCGACGATCGGGATGCCCTTGATATCGTCCACGGTAGGATCATAACTTAGCGATCCTTGCGCGCCATAAGAAAGATTACCGAGTGGGAAGAGCAGATTGCCATACTTAGTCTCCAGTTCCGGCTTGAACTCCGTCATCCAGCTTTCCGTGGGAAAGGCGGAGGGAGAGGCGGTTCCGTTCAGCCCGAATACCGCGTGGTAAAAGCGCTGCCCGATATCATAGTCATTGACGTACAGCACATTGCCAGTCGGGTTCCATGGCCGGGACGTAAACCCGCCGACGTTATCGTAGATCTTGAAGTTATGCTGACTGGTCGGGTCGGTGGGATCGATCGCGTTATCATAAATGATGACGTCGATATAGAAGTCGCTTTTCACGCCGGAAGGTATTTTCCACGTTCCGGTGTAGGTGCCGTCACTCGCGGTCTCCCCGCCCGGCTCATGACCGGTTTGACCGCTTCCATCATCGTAGAGCTGGAGCCAGTAATAGCGTCCATCCGGAGAAATCACGGTGCCGATATTGTTCTGGCCTGGGGGCACATCCGGCGGATGCAGGCTGCCGGAGAAAGCGAGGACGTCGTCGACGCCCGCAGTATACCGGTTCCAGGCCGGCCAGTTGCCGGGTATGGCGGGCTGCTGGTTCGCCGGAAAGCTGATTCCATCCGGTCGAAAGAACGGTATGCTTTGCGTATAAGGATTGATCGCCTGACAATCGACCTCTTCCGGCAGCCCCGCATCGCCGCCGCCGCCGCCAACCGTAAAGCCCCACGGTTGGAAGATCTTATGTTCCTTTGCGTCGAAACTCAATGCGGAGCTAACCTGACCTGAATTGCCGGTGGGATCCGTTGGAACGGCGCTGTCCGGAACCTTGATTTGAATGTAGACGGAATTGACGCCGGATTCATAGTCCCGCGCTTTCACTTTGAAGCGCACGGTATTCCCGTCCTGATACACTCGTTCCGAGGGAGAAGCGGGCGTGTCGTCTCCCACATGAACGATCTCATTATTGCTGTAGGTGATCAGAGTTGGGGCGGTGATGTCGTACAGTGTCGAGGCGTAGAGGTTCAGACTGCCGCTTCGATCGCTCTGGTACGCAAGGCGGAAAGAGCTGCTATTCAAAGGCCACGCGGGATAATCTTCATTCGAGGTGAAGTTGGGATCGATGGACCGGGCTGGAGAGGTGGGGTCGATCGTCGTATCGGGACTGCTGGTCTGCAGCTTGATCGCCACTTTTCCGGTGCCCTCGGCCTGGTTTACGATATAGCTTCCATCTCCGGCAACCGAAAGCGTCGAGGTCACCTGGACAAAGTAGATATCGAAGGTGGGCTTGATCGCGTCTGGAAATCCCGGCGTAGTGGTGTCGGCCCGGTTGCTCGCGAACGCGATGTACGTCGCCGCTCCAATGGGGCCATTGGCATTCGTAAGGGCCGTCCATGCAGGATTTTTGTTGCTGCTCTGCTGCCCACCGACGGCAAAATTGGTGACCCGTGACGCGGTGGGAGGCGTGCTGGGGACAACGGAGACCGTCCAGATGTCATCGTTTGCGGCGCGCCCTGCTCCAACCGCGACCGAACGGTTGTTTCCTACCTGCGTGGTAAAGCCGGTCGCATTCGACGTGAAAGCGATCAGAGTGCTGTCCGGCGACCATGCGGGAGCGTAATCATTATTGGCGGTTCCATCGGTAAGCTGCCGGACCGCATGTTGGCTGACATTGATGGCATAGAGATGGTAATTGGTGTCCGTGCCGACCCGTGCGGCGAACGCGACGGTATTGCCGTCCGGTGACCAGCTGGGATGCCGAACATCGGCAAAGACAATGCCGGAAATGTTGGTCCCAGTCAGGTTATGCCCGGTATAGGGCGCGGTATCGACCGAAAAATCGATATAGTAGAGTGCGAAACCATTGCTGGTGGGTGCGTCCAGGGCGCCGGGACCAATATTGTAGACTCCGCCGGCGACATACGCGAGGCGATGTGCGTTCCCGGGGGTGACGGCGGGATCGATGCGAGAAATGGTGTCGCCTGCGGTGACGCCCGTGACCTGTGATACATTGCTGCCGTCCGGGTTCGATCGGTAGATATTGAACACGTGCGACGTCAGGCCAATGGGACTATTGCGATCGCTATCGTAATAAAGGGACGACCCATCCGAAGCATAAGCAGGATGTTCGCTATGGTAAGGCGCGGGAGTGGTGGAGTTTGGAGTGGCCGGCGTCAGCAATACGGTCTGAGTGACCGGTGACGAACCGACCGCGCGGCCGTGCTTCGGCATCCACTTCCGCAAGGTGATCTCGCGTGGGATCTCTTTAAGATTGCCGATATAGGCATGGGGCCCCGTATAGGCGACCGTGCGGGATACGCCAACGCCCCGATTGGTGGCAGATCTTGCGGCCGCCGTGTGACGCTGAGCGAGCACCACGCAGAACGCGATGGTCGCTAGAATCCCGGAGAGGGCAAAAATGCGGATGAGGCGAACTGAGTTAGCTCTGTTCAAAGCGAGTCGTACCTCCTAAACCGCGCGTGGCACGCTAGGGGGCGTGTGCCGCCAGACGGAGTAAAATCGTAGTAATAGACATGAGCGGTCGACAACCTGAGATCGTAAGGATATGGCAAAGGAGACGTGGGGAGTGGTACAGCAGCCTGCTCAGGCGCTGGTCTGGGAAATAACCCCTGCCATGGATGGATTGAATTCTATGCTCCGAGCGGGGCGGTCGATTGCTGCCGTCTGTCTCGGAGGCTCTGCCATAGCGCCTTCACCGTTTCCCACATTATGGAAACTGGCTCGTCATTGGAAAGTACAATGTCCGCCCGAGCTATCTTGAGCGCCATGGGCCACTGGGCTCCCAGGCGGCGGCGGGCTTCCGCCTCGTCAAATCCGTTTCGGGCACACAGTCGTTCAATTTGCAAAGGTTCTGACGTGGTAACGACGACGATTCGTTCAAACCAGTCTTCTAAATGCGTTTCGAACAACAGTGGCACTTCCACGGCGACCACCGTCCTGGGGGGCAGATCGGTTTGCGCGGCGTCGATCTGAGCACGAAGTAAGCGAATGATCGGCGGATGCATGATCTGGTTCAGGTGCGCCCGCGCCTCGGCATCGGTAAAAACGAGGCGACCCAGCCTGGCCCGATCCAACACGCCGAAAGAGTTCACCATCTCGGAACCGAATGTGCGCGTGATCTCCGCGACCGTCGTTCCGTTCGGCTGCAAGACGGAACGCGCGGCTTCGTCGGCACTGAAAACAGTCGCCCCGAGTTCCTTCAGCATTCCCATGACCAGGCTTTTCCCGGTCGCTAACCCTCCCGTAATTCCCAGAATCATGCAAGGCGGTCTTAGAGGCGCCGGCATTACAGGTTTTTCCTCTTACGTGATCCGCTTCCGATCGAAGACCGTTCGATCGGAAGCGGTTTATCCCGGTCGGGAACGCGCTTCCATCCCTATGGAGAGGAGATTTAAGCTTCGGCTTCCGTCTTGGATTCGGCATCCGATTTGGATTCGATTTCCGGCTTGGATTCGACGGCGGCCTCCGCCTCATGATCGACTTCGGCTTCCGGCTCGTCCAGTGTGTCATCCAGATCGATATCGTCCAGGTCTTCTTCATACTCCGGCGCGTTGTTGCGTCTCTCACGCTTCGGCCGTTCGTTTCGCTTTGTCGCGGCGGCAAAGGCATCGCCGATCGTAAAGCGCGGCTCTTCTTGCCGCCCGGGAGCATAGCGCGAAAAGTCGTCGCGCTCGTCTCGATCGCGCTCGCCCCGGCCACGCTTGCCGCCTTCACGGGGTTCGCGACCCGCAACGGGTTCCCGTCCTGGCGCGACCTCACGAACAGGCGGCGGCGCCGCATCCCGATCTTCCGCCGGTTGCAGAGCCCGAAGGGAAAGTGTCATCTTTCGCTCTTCCGGCCGTACGCTCAGCACCTTGACGGTAACCTCTTCGTTCGGGTTGACAGTCGGACCAGGCTTTCCGGTACGGTTGCGCGGCATCTCCGAATTCGGGATAATGCCTTCCACTCCGCCTTCCACCTGCACAAAGGCTCCAAAAGGAACCAGGCGCGTGATGGTGCCCGTGATCTCGTCGCCCTCTTTGTAGCGGCTGGCGATCTCGGACCACGGATCCGGGAGGATCTGTCGGAGGCCCAGCGACACACGATTATTTTCAAGATCCATCTTCAGCACAAGAACGTCTAATTCCTGCCCTTCGCGAAGAACTTCTTTTGGATCGTTGATTCGGGTCCAGGACATCTCGGAAATATGCAGCAATCCGTCGATGCCGCCGAGATCGATGAACGCCCCATAATTGGTCAGCCGGCGAACGGTTCCTTTACGGATCTGGTTCGGCGCCAGGGACGTGCGGGTCTCTTCGCTCCGCGCCTTACGGTGCTCGTCTTCGGCCTGCTTGTTCGAAAGGACGACTTTGCGGCGCTCCTTATCGACTTCGATGACCTTGAGGGGGATCGTCTGGCCGACGTACTTGTCGAGGTTCGTTTTCAGGCTGCCGGTTCCGACATGCGATGCCGGCACGAAGCCACGAATGCCCAGATCGACGACAAGGCCGCCCTTCACGCGATCGGTGACCATCGCCGTGATCGTCTCGTTATTTTCTTTGGAAAGCTGCACCCGTTCCCATGCCTGCTCGAAATCGGCGCGCTTCTTGGAAAGGATCGGATTTCCGTCCTGGTTTTCCGGTTCCAGCACATACACGCGGATCTTTTCGCCGACCTTGACGATATTTTCGGGGTTTACGTTCGGCCCCGCGTCTCGCGAGAGTTCACCCAGGCGAATGATGCCTTCCGATTTCGCCCCGACGTCCACCAGAACGCCCTCACGGTCTATGCGCATGACCGTTCCGGTGATGACGTCCCCTTCCTGCAGCTGGCGTAGCGAGCGATCGTAGTCCGCCATGCTGTTCATGGCGGCTTCGAACTCATGCTCGGCGCTCGCTTCGGGTGCGGCAGGCGTGGCGGGCGCTTCTGCTGCCGGTTGGGTCGTAGTCACCGTCTCGGCGGACGTGTCGACAGGCGAGGCCTGCGCGACGGGTTGGGCCGGAGCCGGTTCGTCCGCCGGCGTTGGAGCCGCGCCGACTGTGGAAGCGACGGGCGCGGCAGCCTCCTCGACCCCGGAAGATCCTACTGCAGGATCATGCTCCGGCGGGGTGGTGACAGCTGTCTCCGTCTTTTCCTGAACCATCTCGTCAGACATAATGCAATTCGCTCCTCTCAGCGCGGCTAATTTCCAATATATAGGTTCGGGCTCGTGTCCGCGTCTGGTTCACAAAGAGCAGAGTGTCTCACTCTGCCCGCTACTACGGTTCACCGGCCGGTCGATGTCTTTTGACAAAGGCGGGCCAGGCAAAATCTCTCGCTATCCAGGCAACCACCTGGCGGGGCGACAATGGCGCCCGGCGCATGCAGGATAAAACGCAAAGTGCCTCTTGATAACAGGCTCTGCTGTCGCCCTGTCGCGCCGACATTTCTCTCACAGGGAGAGGCAGCTTAGTTGGGACGCGAAGAAGGTCGAGTGGATCCGATGCCAAATCTTGGGAGTGACAAACGCGGCAGCCGCCGTTTCGCGGACACGACCGTTTGAGTGCCATCATTCCTTCGAGGACGTTCCAGGCTAAGGGCGCCAAACGTATCGTCATTTCAGCGACTTCGGAGCAGGGCCAGTTCAAATATCAGCGCGAAACCAAATTCACCGTGATCGCCGGGAATCCTCTTTTTTTGTAGAACATCCGCAAAACTTTTCGTTTCGTTTTCGACAAAACGGATGCGACAGATGTTCCCTCGGATATTATAGCATGATTCATACGCAATACTGCAAGGAGAATGCGCCAATCTCAATTAATCTATTCCGTCCGACACAGTAAACGACGCTCTCTCGGTCTGTGCAAGCAATAGATGTTGCCTGGAGCTAGGGCTGCCGTCCGACCGAAGATGCAGCCAATAGCGACGCACCAACAATCGGGTCAGCGCGGCGATCGGGGCAGCGAAGAACATGCCGAGCAGCGCGCCGATCTGGCTGCCGAGCAGTAAATGCCCCGTCTCGCCGCCCACCAGCAGAACGACGATGATGATCACGGGGTGAAGCTCCATGCGGTCCCCGATCAACAGGGGCATCAGAAACTTGCTCTCCACCAGATGCAGAAGCGTGAAAAAACCGAGCACGCCCAGCGCCGTCGCCGGTCCTCTATCCACCAATGTCA
>JBBRKX010000296.1:0-6396 GCA_038231675.1 Chthonomonadales bacterium
CCACCAATGAGGAACTGGAAGCCACGAATGACGAGCTGCGCCTCCGAAGCGCCGAGCACAATCAAGTCAACACCGTGCTGGAGACGATCCTTACGACGCTGCGCATGGGCGTCATGGTGCTCGACCGCGACCTGCGCATTCAGATATGGAACCGCACCTCCGAAGAGTGGTGGGGATTACGGGAAGAGGAGGCCCAGGGGCAGCATCTGATGAACCTGGATATTGGACTGAGCGTGACGGAATTGCGCGCGCAGATTCGTGCCTGCCTGTCTGGGGAAAGCGCCGGGGAAGAGGTCGTCATGGCGGCAAACAACCGGCGCGGAAAAGCAGTCCGCTGCAGAGTAACATGCGCCCCGCTCATCAATGCGAAAGGCAAGATCGACGGCCTCATCCTCACCACGGAAGATGCCGGGCCTGAGGTGGTTTCAGATATTGAGTCTTTACCGGCATCTCGCTCCTGAACCGCTTGTATGGGAAAGGGGTGCTGGAATGAGCATGGACGAGTTCGACCGGAGAATTGAAACAGCGGAAAGACGCATCGCGCAGTTATATCTGCGGGCGACTCCAGGCGATGGCCTGAGCGCCGGCATGCTGGGAGAAGCCTTCGACGAACTGCGAACGAGTGTCGAAGAACTCCAGGTGGCCCAGGAAGAAATGCGTGTTCAGAACGAAGAGCTGGCTATAGCACAGGGACTGATCGAGCATGAACGCAAACGGTACGAGAATCTTTTCCAGTTTGCGCCCATCGGCTACGTCGTAACGGATAGGACCGGGATCATCCGCGAAGCAAATCATGCGGCCGGGGGGCTGTTGCGGATCCGACCGGATTTTCTGACCGGCAAACCATTCGCCAATTTCGTGGATCGCCCCGAACGGCAGAGATTCCGGGTGTACCTGCTTCATCTCAAAACCCGTGTAAGCCCATTGCCGATGACTTTGAAGCTCTGTCCACGCGATGGCATCCCTTTCGATGCCGACCTTACCTGCGACATCGCGGACGAGGCGGAAGGGAACCCCGCCGCCCTGCGCTGGACCATTCGCGACATCACAAGCCACCAGGAGGCGCTTCGCCTGAGCGAGGAACGCCTGCGCCTGGCCATCGAAGGCGCCGATATCGGTATCTTTCATTGGGGCATCTCCACCGGGGAGCTGGAATGGTCGGATCGTTGCAAAGCGATGTTCGGCCTGAGCCCGGTCGCAAAGATGGACCACGAACTCTTTATCCAGTGTATCCATCCGGAAGACCGTGAAAGAGTTGCGGTGGCGACCCGCGACGCAGTGGAACGGGTGCATGATTTCGATGCGGAGTACCGTGTCGTCTGGCCGGATGGCGGCATCCATTGGATCTCCGCCAGAGCGAAATGTTTCGTCGGGCTGGGCGGGGCGAGCCTGCGCATGGAAGGCATTGCCCAGAACATGGATGCCCGGCACGCGTCTGAAGAGCAAAAGCTGCGGGATCGCGAGAAGATGGCGGAGCAGGAACGCCAGGCCGCCATCTTCAAGGAACGCAATCGTATCGCACAGGAGATACACGACACGCTTGCCCAGGGGTTTACCGGAATCGCCATTCAACTCGAGGCCGCGCAAGATGTGTTTAAGGAGAAGCCGGACCAGGCTCTGGCGCATACCAGGCGTGCTCGGCAACTCGCCTGCGACAGCCTTGCGGAAGCAAGAAGGTCGGTTCGTGCCCTGCGCCCTCAGGTGCTGGAAACGCAGGACTTGGCCGGCGCCCTACGCTACTTTGTAGAGATGACCACTACCGGAACCGCAGTATTAGGACAGGTGGATGTCGTGGGAGAACCTTATACGCTGGAACACGACGTAGAAACGCACCTTCTGCGCATTGGGCAGGAAGCGCTTACCAACGCGTTACGGCATGGCCAGCCGACGCATGTACGGATCACGCTTACGTTTGAGCCGGAACGCATGCGCATCCATGTTTGGGACGATGGACAGGGCTTCGACCTCCGGGCGACCTCCTCTGAACAAGGGTTTGGATTGATTGGTATCCGCGAGCGCACTGAATCCATTCATGGTGCGTGTCGGATATCAAGCGCACACGGCCAGGGCACGGAAGTCGATGTCTGTATTCCAAACCCGAAACGAATAGGAGAACTGCATGCCTCAGGATAAGCCGATCCGCATTTTGATTGTCGACGACCATCCGATCGTACGTGAGGGTATCGCGGCATTGATCGAGCGCCGCGAAGATATGACCGTGGTCGCCGAGGCCTGCGACGGCAACGAGGCGGTCACGCTTTTTCGAGAACATCGCCCGGATGTCACCCTGATGGACTTGCGCATGCCCAACATGGACGGAGTAACCGCGATTGCGGCGATCCGAGGCGGTTTTCCCAATGCACGCATCATCGTTCTAACAACCTATGACGGCGACGAAGATATCTATCGTGGCCTGCGCGCAGGCGCCAAAGGCTACATGCTCAAAGATGCGCCGAGGGAGGAGCTCCTCGACGCGATTCGCGCCGTGCATGCGGGTCAGACCCGTATTCCCACGGACGTCGCGGCAAAGCTCGCCGAGCGATTGAACAGTCCCGAACTTACCCCGCGCGAACGGGAGGTCCTAAACCTCATTGTCGAGGGGCGAAGCAATCTGGAGATCGGCACCATACTATTCATTACTGAGGGCACGGTGAAAGCGCATGTCAACAGTATTCTGACTAAGCTCGACGTCAGCGATCGAACTCAGGCCATGGGTGTTGCCCTTAAGCGCGGTATCGTTCATCTTTCCTAGGCCATGGACGGATAGGATAGCCAACACCATATTTTCGGAGATCACACGTTTCAAAAGTGCAAGGGTTCCAACATCCTCAAAGTAGGATGAAGCGGTTTAATCGAGACGAGGAGGGCGGACACCCTGAAAGGGTGTCCGCCCTCCTCAATTTGTTGGCAATCTACGGAATACTTCCCTGGGATACCGCGTAACCGGGTTTGCCGAAAACTTTGATCTGCAGACTACCGGAACTAGCTCAGCGAACGCTTGCCTGTTCCCGTGCCGGGATTCTTACCATGCGTCTCCTGTCCGTTGCTGTCGGCGACTTGCTGCCCGATAGCGACTACCGGAGTAGTGCTGTGAGGCGAGGATGCAACATGCGCCGTCCCCAACCCCATCATCACGGCAAGAACAAATCCCAGAGCCATTATTCGCAGCGTGGTCAACGCAAAAGATACGGATTTCATTTAATTGCTGTCCTTTCCAATTTCGGTGTCCAGCCAGTTCCACCAGGTCACCAGATCGGCATCCCGAATTTGAAATAGTGTTTGTAAGAACTTTTCGGCGGGACACTCGGCCAGGCCTGCCCGCAAAATCATATCCAGAACTTTCTGTGCTTCGGTGAAATACCGATCCTTCACAAATGCCAAAACCAGATTGCAGGCCCGCATCGGCGTCGGTTTTTGCATTGCCAACTGCGCGAAGTAAGCGGCCCGCTCGATATTCCGCTCTTTATTCCTACCGGCATCGAACCACGTCAGGTAGATGTCCGCGGCATTCGTTGCGGCGATGAACCGATGGTCGCCTGCCTCCGCATGCTCGACGATCGTCAGATAAACTTTCAATGCGTCGCGCAGATTGCCCGTCTGGCTCAGCAAAACCCCCACTTCATTATAGGCTGCAAAGAAGCGAGGCTCCAGATCGAAGGCCGCGCGGTAAAGGCGGATCGCCTCTTCTATTTTACCCGATTTACGCGCCGTGCGCGCCTCCGCATACAGCGCCTGCGCTTCCGTCGACTCCGCGGTCGGGTTGTCGCCCAGCGTATACATGTCCATCACGCGCATCGATTGACGCATTTCCGGCGAGGGCGGCGCGACATTCTCGGTCCGGCTCACTTCGTTTACGACCGCCTCGTCGATATTGTCTTCCGGGTGCGCCGCGGTGGAAGCGCGCTCTTTCCAGGAAGTATCCAGCAGCTTCCGGAAGAGGCTGCTCTGGCGCTCGCTGCTCCAATTGGGCGAAGGTGCCGATTTATGGCGCACGCGACTGCTCCTCTGTTGCGCCAGCAGGCGCACGAAGGGGTTGTCCAGTCCGCACTCACGCCGCAGGATCTCGGAAAGCGCGGCGCGTGCGCGGCATACGGTCTGCCGTTCCTTATCGGTTTCGGGCGCGACACGGGCGCCTTTCTGCCGATCTCGCTCTCGGGCAAGGTCGCGCTCCAGCGCGGTCAGATAGTTCGCCGGGATGGCGCGCAACGCGGTCGTCAACGCCGAACGGAACCGTGCGCCCTCATCCTTGGCGATCAGCGCTTCTTCCGGCTGCCCGGTGGGGCTGCTGTCGGCGATGGTGTCGCGCAGGCACAACAGACTCTCGCCCGCGCCGCCTCCCGCGATCGGCTGGTCCATGGAAATCGCCGGGACATCGCGTCGTGCCGTCCGCTCGCCATCGCTTACCACGGACCGGATGCAGCGCGTTAGATACGCGACGGGATCCGGGAAGATCTGCTCCAGCGCATCCGCAAAACCAAGTTGCGTCAGGCGCGTATCGCCCTGATATTTCCGCAGCGCCACGCGGGCCATCTTACGGCAGGACTCTTCCATGACGACATAACAGTCGTTCGCGCTAAGACGCGGCGGCAGAACCCTGCCGTCCTCCAATGTGCGCGTATTGCTCAGGAGGGAAATGGCACGGGCGCCAAAACATCGGAAAATAGTCTCGGCCGCTTCCACCGGGTCGACAACGATCCTCGGAGAAGAAACGGCGTTCGCTAAGCGAACCGGCCGGACCGCATTTTTTGTATCCACGAGCCGCCTCCCTGACAGGGAATCCTGAACGCATTCGACCTCTGAAGAATCAGACGTACGCGCTCGCGAATCGTGACAGCTTTGCACCAAAGATTTTTCGAAAATATTTTCTCTGTTCACTTCAATATTTCCTTCCACTTGTTTCGACGATTGAGAAAGGAAGAAGTTCATGAGAAAGTTCACAGGCGTAAAGTATTGATTATCCCCTGCGTCGGCGGGCTCAGGCTGCTCGCCGATTGCGCTCCTGGAAGAGGCCGGGCAACGCATCGACGGCCGTCATGGCCGTGGGATGTTTCTTCAGCTCTTTTAAAAGCACCTCGACGGCGGCAAACATCCGCGCGATTTCCTGGAAACGGTTTTTCAAGTTGGTTTGCGCGGCGATCCGCAAACGATACCGAGGCGCACGGCGCGACTCTACGTCCGTGCTGTCGTCGCTTTGCCTTACATCGGAGATGGGAAGCAAGGCCGGCGAGACCACGGAAAATCCGGCAAGGATCTCCTGGCAGACGGCATCCACATAGGCCGGTTCCGTGACGAGGACAAAATCGTCGCCGCCCAGATGCGCCACCAGATCGTCCGCCCCTCCCACCGTGTCGCGGACTTTTTGAACCAGGCTGGCAAGCTCACGGATCAAGTTGTCGCCCGCCTCGAAACCCGAGACCTCGTTGAGGCGGCGCAGCCCATCCACGTCGATGCGCACGATCGCGATCTGGCCGCGTGCGTGCAATCTTTCCTGTCCGACCTGTTCGAAAACCACGCGCCCCGGCATCCCCGTAAGGGGATCGCAATACCGCTTGCGACGCTCTTGGAGCGTCGCGGAGACCTCCATCAGAGTGCGTGCGGGGACGACTCCGATATACTCGCCTCCATTCCGGGTCACCACGATATCGGCTTCCAGACGAATATCCGTTCGGCGCGTCGCCTGGCGCGCGACTTCGAGGATCGATGCGTTTTCATCCGTACACAACGCATTTGTGCGCATCCACTGTCCCACGCTATCGGACGGCAGCAAATCTCCAAGCTTGGCCGCCTTCACCAGGTCGAGCACATGCTCCAGTTGATCGCGCATCAGAAGACCGCGCACCGCGTCCTCTTTCCTCACGACCACGCTGGTTAGACCGGGATCCCGCGCGAACTTTTGCGCGGCTACCACGAGCGACGCCTCTTCTTCAAGGGCCAGCCCGGGTTGCGCGAGTTCGCCGATCGAGACCGCATACCCCATGCGCAGCCGGTCTCTGCGCGCGTTACAACGCACGATGAATTCACGTGTCTCGCGTGGAATCCCGCGGAGGGCGTCTGCCGGCTTGCCCGCGAGAAAGCCCTGCCCATACGGGATTCCCAGTTCGATGAGGGCTGCAAGCTCTTCTCTAGATTCGAATCCTTCGGCGAGCAGCGTTGCGCCGATCTGGCGTGCGTACTCCGTAAGGGCGCCAAGCAATGCGCGATTTTCGCCGTTCACATCCAGGTTCTTTACCAGAGCACGGTCGATCTTGACGAAATCCGGGCGAAGTCGGGCGATGGCCTGCAGACTGCTGTACCCCGCGCCCGCGTCATCGATGGCAATTTTGAACCCCTGTTCGCGCAGCCGGCCGACGAAGTGCAGCAGACGCGGGAAATCCTCCATCGTCTGCCGTTCCGTTA
>JBBRKX010000297.1:0-6396 GCA_038231675.1 Chthonomonadales bacterium
CCCACGATGTGCCAGTTCTTGTCGATATTCTGAAACAGGTACTTGAAGCCGTTTTGAACGGGAGTCGTGCCCTGCAGGTAGGTGCGCGCTACATCCCCCGTGGCCTTGTACTGAAAGAGAAGATCGGCAAACCCATCTCCGTTGAAGTCGAACGCATTCATGGGAGCGGGAGTTGTGCCGACGGCGATCTTAGCGACGAAGCCGGCGCTTTGAGACACAAACGTCTTCTGGAAGGCGCCTGCCGTGGTGGGAAAGGTCGAAGAACCAGCGAAGCCGCCAATATAGACGTCATCGTTCGCATCCAGGGCGATGGCGTTGCCCTGGTCATCTCCGCCGCTGAGGAAGGTCGAATAACCGAGCCCCGAGCCTGCCGCATTGACCTCCGTAACGAAGGTGACGCTTCCGTTGCCAGCAGGAGGCGAAAATGCTCCCACCGTCTTCGGATAGTCCATCGAGTACGTGAAGCCGGTAATGAAGGCATTGCCGATGGTATCCACGGCAATCGCCAATCCGATTTCGCTTTGTGTTCCTCCGATCATGGAAACGTACGAAAACGCACTCCCGGCGGGGTTCATTTTGGCCACGAAGACATCGGTAAAGCCATTGATCCTTGCCTGATACGAACCTGGGGTGATCGGGAAGTTCGTCGAAGAGGTATCCCCAACGATATACGCGTTGCCGCTCTGGTCGATCGCGATGGCATTGGCTTCGTCGAAATCGTTGCCTCCCAGATACGTAGAGTACAGGAGCGCGCTTCCGGCGGGATTCAGTTTTGCTACAAAGGCGTCTCGATTCGTTTGGGCGGCATTGGTGCCGCCCGCGAACACCTTGTGAGGCGCATTCTGCGAGATCTGAAAGTCGGCGCCACTGGTGAGGCCGGCAAGGTAGATTCCCGAGGCATCCACCGCGATCCCTCTTATTTCGGTTACGGATTTGCTTCCCAGATAGGTATGAAACACGTAGGCCATGCCCGTGGGATTGATTTCGGCGATAAAGCCGGCGCCGCTGCCGGAATTGTCGCTGCCGCCTATATTTATCGGCTGCAGTGAGCCATTGGTCCCCGGCCAATCCACGATGGTGCCCCCAGGGCTATTCGGGTCGGGCTTGGTCGTCGAGGTCGATCTCCCCGCGATGTAGGCGTTGCCGGAAGCATCGATCGCAATCGCGTTGGCCACGTCGTCGCCCGTGCCACCCAAAAAAGTCGAGTAGAGCAGTGTAGTCCCCGCCGGATTCAGTTTGGCCACGAAAGCGTCGTATAGGCCGGTTTGCACCGTTTGCAGCGCATTCTGCGTCGTTGGAAAATCGGAGGAGAACGTCTTTCCGGTAACGTAGGCGTTTCCAGACGCGTCCACGGCGATCCCGGTGCCCACATCATCGCCCGTGCCGCCGATATACGTTGAATAGATAGGTCTACTGCCGTCCAGGCTGAGTTTGGTGACGAAGACGTCGGCCGATTGCGCGCCTCCCCCATTCGGCCCCCCAAGCTTTGTCGAAGCGGCGCCGGCCGTTACCGGGAATGTAGCGGCATTGGTGTCGCCCGTCACATACGCAAATCCCTGCGAATCGATGGCAATCCCCATGACCTGACTATCGGAGTAGGCTTCGCCCGCCAGATAGGTCGCATACGAGAGGACCGGATCGATCACAAGGGGCTTTGTTGAATCGTATTGCGCCAGAGCGAACCCGACCTCATGCGGGCCCCGCTGAACGAAATGACCTGCAACGGAATGCCTCCCGCCGTTCTCAGGCTGATAGGCCACGGGCCGGCGCCAGCAGAGAGTACGATCGCCGAGCGCGATCTTCGGATCTCCCGACTTCTCCACCGACACGTTGCGCGCACCCTGAAAGTCAAGACGGATCGCACGCGCATCCGCATGGGGACGCAGCACGAAATCGTATTCAAGCTGGTTTTCGTTCCCATAATAGACGAGATCGACCCCGCGATACACATCGTGGAACCGCGCTTTGGCGTAGGTCGCAACCCCCGTGCGCCACTGCGATTGCTTCCCTACGAGATAGTTCACACCGCCCGGCATCCGCGCCTCGCCCGTGGCCTGGGCCGTGGGATTTGCGCCGGCCAACCGCATTCGAAGCACGGTTCCCGCAGTGTTTCGCGCCGTAGCATAAGTATTCGAGGCCTTCCCGCTGCCGGCTGCGGAGGCCCTGTCGTGAAAAGCAAATACGGCTTCACTGGGCGTAAGGAACAGCCCATAGCCTGGCCGGTGCGCAAGGAAGTGAACCCGAGGGTCGGTCTGACCACGGTTGACTTCAAACGCCAGCGGCAGTTTGCCAAAAGAGGTTCGGATATGACGGGAAACCGTCGCATTGGGAATCAAAACATTTTTCGCACCAGGGAGGCCCGTCTCTTGCGCCATTCCATTGGGGGGGAAAGCGAAAACGAACGCAAGTCCGGCGGCGAGCGGGGGGAGCAGGCTCCGCAGCCGGTCAAGATGCAGTACTCTCATTTAAAGTTGTCTTCCTTTTGGCATATCGTGATGCCATACAATCGTGCCCGTCACGATGGTCCGGGCCGAGCTTGAAGCATGAATCGCCGCATCAACACGCGAATATAGAATCATTATACATGGTTCTCGCCGAGAGTCAAATTGAAATTGGGCTCTGCCCGTTCCCTTGGGGCGCGGACGCGGAAACACCGATCCCAAATTCAGGCGGACAAAGGAGGATTTGAAGACGCATGTTGCACGATGTAAGCGACGAGCCAATAAACGTGGGTCTGGAAAAAGAGCCGCTGCGCAGACTGGACGCTCTTTGCAAAAGCGCCATTGCCGAGGGCTGGCTGCCTTCGGCCGTTTACATGGTGATTCGGCATGGAAAAGTAGCGGCATCCGGCGCCTTCGGGGATCCGATGCCGGAATCGGTTCCGCGCGCCCCCGCGACTCTGGAAACGCTCTTCGATATGGCTTCCCTCACCAAGCCGATCACAGCCGCTCTCCTGCTGCAGTGCGTTCAGGACGGAGAGGTGCATCTCGGAATGCGCGTATCGGAGTTTCTTCCGGAGACAGCCGATCGTCCGATCGCTTCCGTCACATTGCGGCAGTTGGCCACGCATACCGGGGGCCTGGCCGCATGGAAACCGCTTTACTCCCTTTCCGAGGGTTCCATCGTGGAACGCGTGATGTCGTTTCCCCTGGAAGTGGAGCCCGGAACGCGCTACACGTACAGCGACCTGGGCTATATTTTGTTAGGAGAGATCGTAAGCCGCGTACGTGGCAAGTCTCTGGACCGCGCGGCCAGGGAGCACGTCTTCGATGTGCTCGGGATGAAGAATACGGACTACCTTCCCGTGATCGCGCCCGGTCGATCCGTCGCCGCGACGGCGAACTGCGGATGGCGCCCCGGGCAGACGCTCGCGGGAGAAGTGCATGACGCAAACGCGCACGGCATGGCCGGGGTCGCCGGCCATGCGGGCATCTTTTCGACAGTCAACGATATGGCGCGGTTTGCGCTTGCCTTTCGCGAGCCATCCGTGGCTGCCCCCGGTTCGTTGCTGCTCTCCCCGCTTGCGACCCTGCTTGCGCAAACAAATCAAATCGAGCCTTCCGTGGGCGGTCACTCGATCGGCTGGTTCACCTTCCCGAACGGGATGCTGCCCGGTGGGGACCTGCTCTCACGCAGGTGTTTCGGACATACGGGTTTTACGGGCACCTCCCTCCTCCTGGATCCGGAGTATGATCTTCAGATTCTCCTTCTGACCAATCGAGTGTACAGCCCGGCCGAGGGAGGAAATGTGCTTCGGTTCCGCCGGCGTTTCGCAAATGTCGTCGCCTCGGCAATCCGATAGTTAGGAGGCAATCCCGACAAAGTGATGTCGAACGAACTTAATATCCGCCCCTGCGTACCTGAGAATCAAGTCCACAAAAAGGATCGCTTTTTTTATTTGGGAGACGAGCGGATGCACCTGACGTATCGCCCAGCGTCCATCATGGATATTTCACTCTGCGCGGAAATGCTTCCGGACGGCTTTTGTTCCGACCCGGAGATGGTTCGCTTCATGTTCCAGATATGGAGGATCTGGCTGCAGGAAGAGCGCATGTTGATCACCATACTGGAAGATGCGGACCAGAAGAACAACCCGGTCGTCGCCTTTGGATGCAGCGTCTTCGTTACCGATGATTTCGTGCAGGAAGCCGCCACCTGCGTCGAGCCGCCGATCGCGCTGGATCTCGCCCGGCGGGTTGCCGCGCATAGGGCGCCGGTCCTCGACTACGAAGCGATTTCAAGAGCCAATCTGGCGGACGGCCTCAATCTTCTGGTGCCTCTCATAGGCTGGTCGCACAGCAAACTTACTCCGAGTGACGTTCCGTTCGTCAAAGCAAAGCTGATCGAGGCATTCGAGTTTCGATTTGGTGGATACATGCTCAAAGATATCATGCAGGAGATCTATTCAGAGGCGGAGATGCAGCGTGGGCTTATGGCCGGCCTCTCCGTTCGCTCGGATTATGCGTGGTACTACCAGAGGATCGGAAGGCTGCCCCTCCCCAACGCGCGTCCCTATCTCCTCGGCGTTTCGCGGGAGGAAGCCAAGGAGGGCGCGACGCTCTCACGCAGTTTCCTTTATACCCCGCCCCGCTTTTTCTTTAAGCGAGGAGAAAGAGATCTCCTGGTGCTTGCCGGCATCGACCAGACCGACGAGGAAATATCTCAGGCGCTTTGCATTTCCCTTTCCACGGTTCAAAAGCGATGGCGCTCTATCTATGACCGGGTTGCCGCGGTTGCGCCGGACCTTCTTCCCGGCGTCAATTTTCCGGGGCCGAATGGTCAGAGAACAGGCTCGGAGAAAAAGCGCCTTATCCTACGCTATCTCAAACATCATCCCGAGGAGTTGCGACCGGCCACCCCTCCGGAAGCCGGGAAAGAAACGCTTTCCTCCTGAAACGGCGCATTCTTGGGCCGGATGAGAATGCGTCGTATTTCCCCAGAGCGGACACGATTGCCACTGCCTGATTTTCTTTTTCTTGCTTTTCCTATTGATTTTTTTCGGATGTGTGTTGTATTATGGGGGTAAGCGTTGTTCGACGCCCTGTTGAGAGGCCTCCCCGTTTGTCTCTCTTATGCAGGTTGCTTCCGAACAGCCCCCTTCATTTTCTTTTCGCCTGCTCTTGCCGCTGTCACTGTCGGCAAAGTCGCCCTGAACCCGCCTAAGGAGTGTTTCGGATGCCCAAGTCTTTGATGATACGCCCGGATGACGTTCGCAAAAGCGGACAGGTCGATTTCGACCCGATCCCCGTCAACCAGTACAATAGGACGCTCGCACAAGAGCTGGATCGGTTCGCGCGCGAGGATCTCATCCGCATTCATCGCGATATGGCGTACATCCGCGGCTTCGAAACGATGCTGAACGAAGTCAAGCTGAAGGCAAGCTATCAGGGAGTCGCGTACGACCATCGCGGCCCTGCGCACCTGTCGATCGGTCAGGAGGCCTCTGCGGTAGGACAGGCGTATCTCCTGGGTGTCGACGATCACATCTTCGGAAGCCACCGCAGCCACGGGGAGATCCTTGCCAAGGGTCTTTCCGCGATAGAAAAGCTGGACGATGCCAGCCTGCTCGAAATTATGAAGGGATACATGGATGGCACGGCGCTTCGCATTGTCGAGGCCGACGGCGATGGCTCCGTGAAGGACCTTGCGATCGACTTTCTGCTTTACGGCGCGCTCGCCGAGATCTTCGGACGGGAGCCCGGCTTCAACAAAGGCATGGGCGGTTCCATGCATGCCTTCTTCACTCCGTTCGGCATCTATCCCAACAATGCGCTGGTAGGCGGCTCCGCGGACATTTCCGTGGGAGCGGCGCTTTTCAAGCATGTCAATCGCAAGCCCGGCATCGTGATCTGCAATATCGGGGACGCGGCGGCAAGCTGCGGCCCGACCTGGGAGGCGCTCTGCTTCGCCACCATGGAGCAGTTCAAAACCCTCTTCGATGAACATCATCGTGGCGGCCTGCCCTTCATCATGAATTTCGTCAACAACTTTTATGGCATGGGCGGCCAGCCGGTCGGGGAGACAGGCGGGTTTGGGATTCTGGCGCGCATTGGAGCCGGTCTGAACCCGGAGCGGATGCATGCCGAACGCGTGGATGGGTACAATCCGCTCGCGGTAATCGACGCGATCGCCCGCAAGAAGGAGATCATCGCGCGGGGCGACGGGCCGGTGCTGATGGATACGGTCACCTACCGATACAGTGGACACTCCCCCTCGGACGCTTCGTCTTATCGCGAAAAAGCCGAGATCGAAGAGTGGCAGCGGGTCGACTCTCTGATCACATACGGCGAACAACTCCTCGATACAAAGCTCTGCACCCGAGGGGATCTGGATCAGACACATGCGGCGATTGAGGCGCGCCTCTTGAAAGCTTATCAGAAGGCAATCGATTTGAAG
>JBBRKX010000298.1:0-6389 GCA_038231675.1 Chthonomonadales bacterium
ATCCATGAGGCAAGGGCCATGGCGCTCGAGGCGGAACCTTCCACACGTGAGACGCCCCAACAGTCGGACTTCCCCGCCGAAACCGGTTACCAGCACTTCCGCGTGCCGGACAGCCTGGCGGAACTGGACGACCTGACAAAAGAAGGCCTCTGGCTTTATGAAAAGCTGATGAGCCTGGACGAGTCCGGCGAAAGCCTTTGCACCTATCGGGATAGCGGGAAAGCTCCGTTCCTTCAAGAAGATATCCGCATGCTGGAGGGTCAGATCGGGGCGGAAGCGAACGAAGTTATTTCCTTTTACAACCAGACGACCGCAGTGCGCGAGCGTGTTCGCCGTGAGTTGTCCGCCATCATGGGAAAGGATGCGCCTGTTCTCCAGGAAATTGCTCCCATGCCCTGGCTCGGAAAGGAAAGAGAAAGCGGCAGACAATCGGGTCTGAGCATCGGCTGGCCCATGCTGCTGAACCCCCATGAAGATTCGGCTCAAGCCCTTTTAGACAACCTCCATGGGAAAGGCGGCGCATATCTGCTTGCGAAGGCGAAGAAGGTAGGAGTCGGACATATCTTCGTACTGGATCCGGATGCTGCTTCCTGGCGCGGTTGCGAGCCCACGCCGGGCCATTATGACTTTGCTACTCTGGACAAAATGCTGGATGAGGTGAACAAAAATGGTCTTAAGGCGATGCTGTTCATTCCGTCGCTGACAACCGCGTGTCCCGCCTGGTTCAAAGATCCGTCCGGCGGACCGATAAGTTTCGTCGGAATAGGCGGTGTTGCGAGATCGGGCGCGGGAGTCTTTGCGGATGTCCGCCGCAGCCGCGACGAGTTCGCCATGTTTCAGGAAAAGGGCCGCGACCACGAGGATGCTTCGGTCAACCTGTACAATCCGGCCGTGCGGCAGGCGTTTCAAAGTTACCTGCGCGCCCTGGGCGAGCATCTGAATGCGAAGTATCGCAATATGCTGCTTGCCATTCAGTTGGAGACCAACTTCGTCTATTTCCTCTCGCACGATAAAAGTACGTATGGCACGGACATCGATTATTCGCCCTTCGCCCGGGAAAGCTGGCGCGCCTGGCTGCGCGCGAAGTACCAGAATGTGAGTGCGCTGAACACGGCATGGAAATCCAACGTCTCGGATTGGAATGTCGTGGAGCTTGTGAAGCCGGTGACGTTCGGGCCGCTCCGAATCGCGACGCACGGGTTCGGAGGCGCCTCCAGTCTTTCCGATGAATCTGCGGCTTATGTCGCAAGTCTTTCCCCGCGAGAATGGAACGACTTTCTCGACTGGCGGGAAGATTATGTGACCGGATATTTCAAATTCCAGGCAGACGCGCTGCGCGGCGCATTGCCGGGAATACCCATCAGCATGGATGTCGAGAACCTGGACGGCCATATTCCCCTCTTCCGGCGCGAAGAGTATGGATGGAACGGAGCGAAGCTGACGAAGGAAGTGCTGGACTTCCCCCAAAGCATGTCCACCGCCGAGTGGGCGCACCACCTGCTTCGGGCGTATGCAGAAGCTAAAAATCTGGAGAGCCCGCCGTGGATAGCGGACCAGGGAGAAAAGACCTTCGGCAGCCTGATCGCGCACGCCATCACGAGTCCCTACTACAAGGACGCGATCGTGCTGAACCACCGGTTTGGGCCGGGCGAAGTGCTTCGTTATTTCCATGATATCGGCGCCTACAACTATATGGATGAACAGCTTACGCCGGATGGAGCGAATTCGTGGTTTCTGGCTATGCGGGAAGACCACGCGGTAGCGCCTGAGATCCTGAATACGCAGGTAGCAAAAGGGCAAATCGCCGTCCTCTGGCCGTCTTCCTCGTTTCGCTGGGATCCGGACACGCTTGCTCTGCGCGAAGCGGAATGCTGGGCGGACGCGCTGCATTGCGTCGGATATGGCTACGATTATCTGCTGGAGCATAACCTGACGGAGCAGGGACTGAAAGGCTATAAGGCGCTGGTGCTGCCGGCGGCATGGTGCCTGAGCGATACGGCATGCGCGGCGATCGAGAAGTTTGTAAGAGGCGGAGGCGCGCTCATCGCGACGAGCGCGCCGGGCTTGAGAAACGAACTGGGAGAGTTACGCCCATCCTGGCCCTTTGCAGCGCTCACGGGCGTGGGCAATCCTCAATTTATGCCGATGATGCCGGTGACGGGAACGCCCCTGGGAATCGTGCAGCCGGAGGGATGGTGGGAACAGGATGGCCTGCGCACCAATGAGAGCGACCTGACTTATGCGAGCAGGCTTTGCTGCACCTACACTCCCGGTTCGGCCGATGGACTGCAGGTCCTGAGTCATTTCTCCGATGGGCGGCCGGCCGTCATTCAACGCGGCGTGGGAAGGGGACGTGTGCTGCTCCTGGGCTATCCGTTTGGATCGGAGTATGGCTGGAGCAACTACAATGAGATCGGTTTTGGCAAGATCCATGGGGACACGACGATGCTTCGATGGCAACGCGCGCTCGAAGCGTGGTTGCGCGATCGCATGCATGGGCTCGGGATGCAGCCAGTCCATGAGGCGCTGACGGCGATCACGCTCCGTCCGGATGGCCGCGAAAACGAACGTCCCTCTCTGGGATTTCCTCAAGGCGGAAGCACCTTCGATAACTATCAGATCAACCAGGACGAATACGACCGTACGATCGAGTTCACGCTGCGGGAGCGGACGGGTGTGCCGACAAAGTATCTCTGCGTCTGGAATCGGGAGTCGGATTACGGAGCAAGCCGCGGCTATGTGCATCACTTCGCGGCCCCCAAATATCTTGCGGTGCGCGTCGCTATCTCGGGCGTGCAGTCGATCGTGGACATTGCCCTGCGGACGCCTGTCAAGTTCGAACGTCAGGGAGATGCGGTCGTGTTTCGAACGAGCCTCGCGCACGACATGGGACGCGTCTTCGCGATCTCGACGGAGAAGACAGTCACACTGTTTTCCGGCGTTCGCTCACGCGGGATCTCCGATGCGGAGTTGCTGGCGAGCGTTCGTTCGACTGCCGTGAAGCAACCGCAACCGCGCCTGAGGACGGTGCATCCCTCCGAGGTTAGGGCTTTCCTTGCAGGCCTGCGCGGCAAAACGGTGACCATCGGGTGTGGAAGCCCTGCCTATCGCGCCCTTGGCGATCGACTTGCGGTCGCGCTGGCCGGACGACTCCATTGCAAAGCCACCTGCACGCTGACGGGAGTGCAATACTCGGCCGAAGGTCAAAAGCATCGCAAGCCCCATTATACGATGCAGGGCCTGCCCGACATTTTACTGGGGAACGAATGGGACAATCAGATCCTCGCTTCGTACACGGCCACTTCCTGGCCGGACGACAGCCAGAACAACAAGAACCGTTTGTTTCTGCCGGTCGTGATCAACCGTGCCTATCCGGGAGCCGGATCGGGCGTGCTGGAGTTGTCGCGCCCTTATCAAGTGGTGAGTCGGCGCAAACGCGCAACGACGGAGCCGCAAACCTATCGCTTCGATCCCACCATTCCCCGCCTCGTCATCGGCGGCAGCGACATTGCCGGTACGGAGTTGGCTCTAAGCGCTTGCATCGAAACCATGACAATGAAGTGACAACTCCCCATGCGTAAACGCAGGGGCTTCTACTCTGGTATACCAGAGACGGTATGTTGTCCCATACCGATTTTAAGGATGTTTAACGCGGCGTTGGTATCTCTATCCAGAGACATGCCGCAGTGCGGACAGAAATGGACACGTTGCGAGAGCTGCTTCTTGACGCGTGTTCCACAGCCTGAACAATCTTGTGATGTCCAGCGAGGGTCTATTTGCACAAACTTGCGACCGGCGCTTTTGACCTTCGACGCAAGCACACTGCGAAACATACCCCAACTCGCATCCGCGATACTCTTGGCAAGACACAGGTTGCCCTGCATGTTCTTGACGTTCAACTTCTCAACGGCTATCAACCCAAATCGGTTGACCAACCGTCTTGCTGTTTGATGCAAAAAGTCATGGCGGCGAAAGACACTGCGCGCGTGGATTCGACGCACTACTTTCCTTGCCTTACGCCGTTCCTTGCCTCCGCGCTTTTGCTTGCTGAATTTACGCTGTGCTTTGGCCAATGCTTTCTCGTCCTGACGAAAGAATCAGGGGTTCGCTATCATCTCAGCGTTGGACAGAGCCGCAAATTGGGATATTTAGTATGGGCTATTCCATTGTCATCCTGGTACCAGTTTCGGGCACGGTTCACGGCCAACTTGAAGGCAAATAGGCTTAGTGAGCGTGGAAAGCCTGTGCCAGGCGGGTCGGCAAAGCAGGCAGGAGTGAACAGGCTGGAGCAAGTGGCTCCGGCCTTCTTGCATATATCTCCTGAACCGCACTATAGCATGATGATTTTTGGGTGGTGTGGTTAGCACAAAATGCCGAAAATTCATTACCAGATGCTTGAATTTGTGGTAATATCTCAAAATTGTAGGCATTAGAATGCCAGAAGGGAGAAAACAATGCTGGTCGAATTCAGCGTCGAGAACTTCCGCTCCCTCCGTGAACGAGTGACGCTTAGCATGATTGCGGCCAGACTCCGCGCCCGCAACGAGCGGATGGATAGCGACAATGTGATCGAGATGAACGACAAGTTGGCGCTCCTGCGCTCTGCCATGATCTATGGAGCGAATGCCAGCGGCAAAAGCAACATCATCCAAGCGGTTACTTTTATGCGGAGCTTCGTGATGAACTCAGCCCGCCTGCAAGATGAGGACACCATCTCTGTCGAACCTTTCCGTCTCGATACCAGCGGGCCGATTTCGCCCTCCACGTTCGAAATCGTGTTTCTGATGGAGGGTGTGCAGTACCGCTATGGCTTCTCTGTAACGACCAGGCGGGTTGTCGCGGAGTGGCTGTACTTTATCCCCACGCTACGCGAGGTGGAATTGTTCATTAGGGATGAAGAAGGCATCCATTTGGGGGCGCGCTTCCGCGAAGGACGCGGATTGCAGGAGCTGAATCTGGACAATAAGCTCTTTTTGTCGGTGGTGGCGCAGTTCAAAAAAGGGGATGTCGCACGACGAGTACGTGAGTGGTTCAGGCTTACTTGTCGTACGCTTACAGCGGTTGACGACAGGGGCTACCTGCCTTTTACGATGGATTGCATTGAGCAGGGACGCTACCGCAAACCGCTGGAGGAATTCGTCTGCCGACTTGACCTTGACATCGTGGGGTTAAATGTGGAAGAAACCCCGATGCCTGCCCACCTTGCGCCGATACATGATCTTATCACGGCCATGCAAAAGGGAGCAAGCAAAAATCCAAATGTTCAACTCGACTTGCCTGGACTTACTGCGGACCGAACCATGAAGGAGCTGCGAACCAGCCATGCTATCCGCGATGAGCACGGTCAAGTGGTGGAGGAGCAGGAGTTTTCCGCGCAGGCAATGGAGTCGGAGGGTACTCAGAAACTGATCGCTCTGGCTGGCCCTCTACTCGATGTTCTAACAAAAGGGTTAGTCTTGTTTCTGGACGAGATCGACGCGCGCCTGCACCCGCTAATCACAGCGGCGATCCTAAAGCTCTTCAATTCGCCTACGACGAACCCAAAGAACGCCCAAATCATTTGCACTACGCATGACACTAATCTGCTCGATCGCCAGCTTTTTCGGCGTGATCAAATTTATTTTGTCGAGAAGGACGCAAAAGCAATATCGCACCTGTACTCGTTAGCTGAGTTCAAATTGGCGAATCATGAGGGAGCCGCTCGAACTATTCGCAACGATGCCTCCTTTGCGCGAGATTACATTCAAGGCCGTTATGGGGCTATTCCCTATCTGGGTGACCTGAGCCGCCTATTTATCGAAGAACTGCAGCGAGAGGAACATTCTGATACTATTAGCAGCCCGGTAGGGACGGCGCGGTGAGGAGAGACGACCGGACGGATCAGCGCAGATTCGGTGTGGCAGGCGCGCGGACGCGGGATACGCGGGCGCGAGATTTGGAAATGCGCGATCTGCGCCCGCGCATCCTGATCGTATGCGAAGGAAAGAAGACCGAGCCGAACTACTTCCGGGCTTTTCGCGTGACAAACGAGGTGTATGGGGAAGGAATAGAAACGATCCGCGTTGTAGAAGAAGCGGAGCGTCGTAATGATGCCGAGGGGCCGTATGACCAAATCTGGTGCGTTTTCGACCGCGATGACTTTCCTTCGGATAATTTCGACAATGCCATCAATATGGTGAAGAGTCGCGCAGAACAAGGTTTTCGAGTCGCGTACTCCAACGAAGCGTTTGAACTCTGGTATGTCTTACACTTCGACTATCTGGATGCCGCTATACATCGCAGGCAGTATATCGAACGGCTTGACGATTTGCTCGGTCAAAAATACAAAAAGGGCGATGTTGAGATTTATAATCTGCTTCAGCAACGTGGCGATGAACAGCGTGCAATAC
>JBBRKX010000299.1:0-6362 GCA_038231675.1 Chthonomonadales bacterium
ATCAAGGACGATCGTCCGGGCAATGCTGCTCTGATCCTGCGCGTTTCCGATTCCAGAATTGGTCCGGACGCCTGGAGTGGGTATGAAATCGCGATGAGCGTGCATGATCAAGCCCTTTCTATCAGCCGGCACAACAACGATTGGCGCCTTCTGAAATCCGTCCCAGTGTCCATAACGGCAGGGCGCTGGCATCACGTTCGGGTAGATCTTGCCGGCCCTACTCTTAGCATTACCATGGATAATCAGCAGATTCCCTCGCTGGTGTTTACGGATCCCAACCCAATATTAACCGGCGGAGTGGGTCTTCGTTCGTGGAACACGGAAGCTTCCTTCCGTAATCTGACCATTTCTACCCCACAGGGCAAGATCGAAGACACTTTGATGCAACCCGATCCCACTGCAAACTCTATGGAGATCAGTGGAATGTGGGAAGGCGTCCATACAGGGGATGCTGGGGCACTGTATACCTGGGATTCTGACCATCCCTTCAATACGGCGTACTCTCAGAAGATCCAATACATGGGAGGAACCGGGACCGTCGGTATTGCGAACCGAGGCCTTAATCGCTGGGGCATTTCCGTACACGCAGGGCACACCTATGCCGGCAGGTTATATCTACGCGGGCAGGGAGTTTCAGGGGATGTAACCGTCGCCCTGCAGAACGCCGATGGCACGCAAACCTACGCCCGAGAACGGCTTACCTCGATTGGTGGCGATTGGAAGCGTCACGATTTTAAATTGCATGCAAGTGGCGCCGATCCAAACGCTCGCTTCGCCGTCTGGATCGATCGTCCTGGAGTACTCTGGATAGATCAAGTGACATTGATGCCGACAGGCCCGGAACTCTTTCATAATCTCCCTATTCGGTCCGACATCGCGAGCGCGATGGTGACTCAGGGTCTTACCTTTCTGAGGTATGGCGGCTCTATGGTCAATGCGCCGACGTACCGATGGAAACAGATGATTGGCGATCCCGATCTTCGGCCGCAGGACAATGGCTTGTGGTATCCGCAATCGACCAATGGGTTCGGGATCATTGAATTCGTACAGTTTTGCGAAGCCGCGCATATCGAGCCTGCTTTTGCCGTCAATATCGAGGAGACTCCACAAGATATGGCGGATCTCGTCGATTATCTCAATGGATCGATCCACACCGAATGGGGACGCAGGCGTGCTACGGACGGCCATCCGAAACCCTATCATGTTCGAACGATCGAGATCGGTAATGAAGAGGTCCTTGGAGGGGGAGCGAACGCGGATTACCTTCATTACCTGGAACGCTTCAAGCTACTGTCCGACGCGATTCATGCGCATGATCCCCAACTTCAGTTAGTAATCGCCGCCTGGTGGAGACCAGATCAGCCCGCGTGTAAACAGATCGTTCAGGAACTGAATGGCAAAGCGGCGCTCTGGGATGTGCATGTGGACGCGGACGGACTGCACGATGGAGCGAATGTCGAGCGTATTCTGACACAGATGAAGGAACTCTTTCAGCAATGGTCGCCGGGAACCATGCTCAAAGCGTGCATATTTGAAGAGAACGGCGGACGTCATGATCTGCAGCGGGCGTTAGGACACGCGTATATCTTGAATGTCACTCGGCGAATGGGCGACTTTGTCCGTATGGATTGTCCCGCCAATTGCCTTCAGCCGTGGAAACAGAACGATAATGGCTGGGATCAGGGCCAGGTTTTCTTTACACCGGACCGTGTCTGGGAGATGCCCCCCTTTTATGCCCAACTGATGGCCGCCGATACTGCGTTACCCCTCCGGGTGGAGAGCATGGTATCCGGTGAGGAACGCGATTTGGATGTTACCGCGACGCGAGACCAGGCGGGCAATACACTCGTGCTTAGCGTTGTCAACTTGAGCGGCATGTCACGGAGCGTTTCCATCAAGATCGAAGGATTTGCGGCGGTTTCTTCCCATGCGGAACGGTGGACTTTGTCGGGCGATCTGAACGCGGTGAACTCGCTGGCAGAACCAGAACGAATTCGCTCTGTAAAGTCGGCCATCGAAAACGCAAGCGCACATTTTGATACTGATTTTGCCCCTTATTCCTATACCATCTTTCGCCTGAAACGCTCAGCGGGCGCACACTAAGGCACGGGTTAACGTTTGACACGACGGCTATTGCCGGGAGGATGCTCATGGATTGGTCCGGACGCGTGGGGATTGTTACTGGGGGCGCATCAGGCATTGGAGCCGCGACGGCACGGGAGTTCGCATCCGAGGGAGCCGCTGCGGTAATTTTCGATATCAATGTGGAGGCGGGGGAAGAGCTCGCCGGGTCCCTGCGCGGAGAAGGCCACCTTGCGTCGTTTATGCGGCTGGATGTGTCCGACGCCGCCGCATGCATTCGCGCCGTGGAAGGGGTAGTAACCCAATACGGACGGCTGGATTATCTGATAAATAGCGCCGTGAGCTTCATCAGTAAAGGCGTGGACGTAACAACGGAGGAGTGGGAACGCAGCCTGGGGGTCAACGTACGCGGAGGAGCAAACATGGCCCAGGCGTGTCACGCGGCGATGAAGCGCACCGGAGGAGGTGCAATCGTTAATATCAGCAGCATCTCCGGCCACATCGCACAGCCGGACCGGTGGACGTATAATGCCTGTAAAGGGGCGATACTGGCTCTAACGCGCTGCCAGGCGCTCGATTTCGCCCCGGACGGAATCCGCGTCAACACCGTCAGCCCCGGTTGGACGTGGACCCCGGAGGTCGCGAAAGCCGCAATTGGCGGCCGTGAAAAGTGGGAGCCCATTTGGGGAAGGTTTTCCATGCAGCGACGATTGGGAGAAGCCAGAGAGATCGCGCGGGCGATCCTTTTCCTATGCAGCGAAGACGCGAGCTTCATCACGGGCGCGGAGCTTCCCGTGGATGGAGGATACCTCGGGCTCGGAAGCGAAGGACTTGGCGATCATTCCACGTTTGCAGGCACGGCCTGAACATCCTTTTTTCAGTTCTTTCATCCCTGTGGAGTTGCCAGGAATTCGCATACTTGCTGTCAAACCGTGTTGCGAGGGACGCATCCTTATAACTGGGGGACTGGTCGTCCTTCCCTTGATCGAGTCATGCGAGGGCAAGATGGCCCGCCCCACACGGTTAGCGAAACAGAGCTACATGGAAATGTGATGAATCGCCTCGGAATGTTGCCGGCCCCGATTATGCGTTGCCCCTGGCCTCCCATACCAGTACGTCGCGACAGCATACGTCTCCTTGCAGTCCGCCCAATGCCAGATTTCCATATCGAATTGAAGGGAAGTTTTGAAAGGTATAGCATCCAGGTTGCGCGTGCGCGTCACCACGGTGTATCCTTTGTTGCCAGGGCCATCGCAGCGTACCTGACTGCTGAATGGACCCTGGAACAGGTGCGTATCCCCCCACGAATATCCATAATAATCTTCTGATCCGGTACCGAAATGCGATGGAAACGTTTCGTTGTCAATCCAGATTTTCTCGTCCCCTTCGCCCCACCAATCCGACACAGGATTGTACACCGTCAGGGTATCGCCCATATAGATGCCCTGGCCATCGACGGAAATATAGTTCCAGTCGGAAAAGGGACGGGTGGGGAGATCGTATTGGCAGCGCCAGTTGGCTCGGAAATGAAGCGAGCGATCGTCCCAAGCATATGTGTCCGTCAAGACGCGGAGATGGGCTACAATCGGTTGAGCGCCGAGGTTCTGCACGGTCAGTCGAGCCTTTTTTCGGTAGGGCATGATCCACCGACACACCATGCGACCGTCCTTCGAAACAGTTCTGTACCAGCTTTGCAGCGGATTCAATCCAACCCCACTCCCAAAGAAGTCGCCTACGGGACACCATACCGTTTCTTCGCCATCCACGGTCATCCGCACGATGGTGGAACGTAAAGCCTGCGCCAGGCCACCGGTGTCTTTTGGTACGATCTGAATTTCCACCAGGCGAGCTGCTGCGGGTCCTTCCGGGAGGTCCACCGAGTCTTCACTCCCAGGGTAGAGTGGTCGGTCCAATGTCGAAACCTTTCCGCTATGAACATCTTCGGGGGCGGCAAGAGCCTGTTGAATTGTGGACACCGTAGATCGCGCACGCTCGAGCCCGGCGGCAGTGTAGGTTATCACGGGAGTTCCCGCTGCGTAACTCCGGTGCTCGATGTTGTACCATCTGCTCTCCGGCGGAGCAGCCGCATCATGAGGGTTCACATCGTCCCAGGTGATTTTGCAATGGTGGGCAAACGGGATCGGGAGAAAAAGATTCATACCGCCGGGAGCGCCGGAATTGCCCTGTGCATTCTCGATCGCTAGCGGGCGGCCGACAAGCGCCGGACCGACAAGCAACGCATAGGCAGGCGCTTCGATGCCCGGAGTGTCCGACCCGTCGAAGTAAAAGCGAACTCTGCCGGATTTTGGCGGCATGACGCCCCCCCACCATATGCGCGTTATGCATCCGGGGCCCTCGGCGTCCATCATCACCCATTCCCGGCGCACACCCCGCACTTCGGATCGAATAAACTGGCTCCAATCCGTGTTAGCAAACCAGCCGTCCGGATCATCCGGCGTCCTGGAGCGGCGGTCATAACTGCTCGCCTGTTTGGAGACATACTCCGGCGAAGGCCATCGCGTGATCCGGTCACGGTCGATCATTTCGCGAAGTAAAGATTCAATACTTACGGGCTCAGCCCGTACTTGCTGCGGCAAACCACCAAGAAAAAGGCTAAGTGTCAAGGCGAGCATAAGGAGAAAGCGCATTCGATAGACCTCCAACCATCCTGCATATCGCGGAATAACGGGTCAACACCCTCGCTTTCCACAATACGCTAAAAGGAGTTGGCAATCCTTTCGAAATTCGCTGCGCCTGTTTGATAAGGCGGGGTTTCTGCAGGGGCTTATCTGTTGGCAAACACAAAAGCATGGATTGAAGGTCGCCGCTGTATACTGGGGCGGGCGCTTCAACCGGGAATAGTTGCGTTACCGATCGTCCGTAGAGCGCTTCTCTTCCGCCAGGATATTTGCGAGAAGATCGTCCATCTGCTGCCTGGATCGCGACGCTTCCTCCGATTTGGCGGACTGAGAGCGGCCCTTGAAAAATCCGCCGCCACTGGGAAGGCGCGTACGAGGTTTGTCTTTTCCCTGTCGTGGGTGATTATCGTTGGACTGCGAATTAGGGCGTGGATTCGCAGCAGGCGGGGCAGCACTTGTTCCTGTCGCGATGCCCCAGAAATCCGTCTCTTGATTGTCCGAAACGTGCTGAGCCGCAACCGCTGACATGAATTTCGTATGCCCCGCGAGCGCGTCGCCCCTGGAGGTTGGCTGTCCGCTCTCCAGGAAATGCGCCTCCTCGATCGCAAGCCGCTCTTCCGTACGTAATGGTACGTATTTGTCCGCCAGCCGCAGGCATATCTCCTGGAGCCATACCTTGAGTCCATCCATGCCCGTGGCGCTGTCGAACTCATCCTGCCTGGCAAGAGCCTCGTCCGTTGTCTCCTTCAGAAGGGCCGCCACATCGGCCTGGTCCTCCACCAGTTTATATGCATACTGCCCAACTTCCGTGTTAGACAGGTAGTGGACAGCGGCCGCATATTCGTCAAGTCGCATCGGTTGCATTGTTTTCCTCGTCTATAATTTCCGCGCGGGAGGCCGCCGCTCAAACAACGGCATAACGATAGGTCCGGTGAAGGCCCGCAATACCGAAATCTCTTCTTTCCTCTGAAAACGGTCGGATTGCCTGCAAAGTTCCTGGCGGCGTACTTCATTTGCATACACAGCTATTATTATGCCAGATAGCCGCCGAAGGTGCAGAGCCAAACGATGAGATGGGCAGGGTGGTGAATGTAACGCTTAGCACCAGGGCTACGTCTTACGTCAAGAACAACTCGAACCATAGGAGAGACCCGCATGAGAATTAGTCGATACCTCCGTCTACTTACGATCCAGGCGCTTGCCGTTGCGGCATTTTTCGTCGTGCCACCCCCGAGTCGCGCGTCGAAGCCGTTACCGCAAGTGCAGCAACAGCTGATCCATGCGGTTATACAGGATCAGATTCAGGACGTGCCCAATCTGCTTCGGCAAGGCGGCGACCCCAACATGAGGCTCGCCCCTGCAAAGGAAGATGCTTGGATATTGGAGCATATCGCGGATGCTGACAACGCTCCGCCGCTTATGGTTCTGGCTTGTCGCTTCGGGGGCTTCAACAATACGGACATCGTCCAGATGCTCCTTGATAAAGGCGGAGATGTCAATATCGCGGATAAGCAACGCATCACTCCCCTCATGGTGGCATCTCAACTTGGCTTCAATGTCTCACTTCTGCTCAAGCATGGAGCGAAGGTAAACATGGTGGACCGCGCCGGCAAGACCCCTTTGATGTACGCCATGAATAAC
>JBBRKX010000300.1:0-6341 GCA_038231675.1 Chthonomonadales bacterium
GACAGGCGCGGTAAGCGATCTGGACCATGCGACCGATCTGGCACGCGCCATGGTGTGCGAATACGGCATGAGCGACCGGCTGGGTCCGCTTCGCTTTGGACGACGACACGGTAACCCGTTCCTCGGCCGCGATCTTATGGAAGATCGCGACTACGGTGAGGATATCGCTCGCGCGATCGATGAAGAGGTGCGTGCTTTCATTGATCAGGGCTATGAGCGCGCTCGTCACATCCTGACGGAAAACCGGGCCAAGATGGATGAGATCGCGGAGATCCTGCTGGAGAAAGAGACGCTCACGCGCGAAGAGTTCCTGGCCTTGCTGAACGATGAAGCGACTGCCGACGACATTCGCCGGGGTATTCCCAGCCCCCCGAATCCGCCGGAAAGCGGTACAGCCGCACGGGTCGAGTCGGAGCTTCCGCGCATTCAAACCAGACTGCGCCCCGAGCCCGCGTAACTTGATCTCTTGCCTGTTGCGAAAATGGCCTGCCGACGAAGTGTCGGCAGGCCATTTTTATTCCGAGCGCGGGGGATTCCTTACTAGGGGACGCGCGGGCGATCATGCACATAAGGCGGATTGAGCAGCAGGCGTTGCACTTCCGTTAACTCCGCCCCTAGCCCCGCCATCTCCGACTGCCCCTCGAGTGGATAGTAGGGTCGGTTCACCCACATCATATGCCCCGGACTGTATTTGAAGAAAAGTGTTCGCCGGACATGCGGCCCTTGCCAGGGCAGCGTGCCATGGAGCAAAGCCTCCGTAAATACGACGCAATCGCCTGCCTTACAGGCAATCTGGCGCATCACGGGAGAAGGAGCAAGCACTTCGGATAGAGCCGGAGGACATACGAAATTGCTCTTGTGACTGCCGGGGACGCAAACGAGGCCGCCCTGCCCTTCCGGAACGTCCGTCAGCGCATAGGTGGCGACCACAAGACCATTGTACATTTTCCCATCGATCACCTGATAGTATTGGGTCCGATCGTGTGGCGTGGCCCCTCCATGCAGGAACAGTCCTTTCCCGCCGGGTCGAAGAAATATCGCATAATCGTGATCTAGCCGGAGGTCATCGCCCAGGGCTCCTTTCAGCACGGGAAGAACACGAGGATTGTCGATCAGCGCGCGAAAGTCCGGGCCCCAGGTCAAAAGGTGGTCGAGGTGATCGTTGCCGGTTTGCCCGCTCCAACGAGAATCTTGTTTTTCCTGTTCGTCCAGCCAGGCGTTCATCCTGGCGAGCGCAGTGGCCTCGATGGCATTTTCGATTACCAGATAGCCCTGCAAATCAAGTAGATAGCGTTCTTCCTCGTTCATTCATTTCCTCATTTTTCAATGCTTGCCCGCTTACAGCGCGCAACTTCCTGGTAAGTGTACCTCTCTCAGGATCGATTTGCCGTGCTTGACTTTTGACGGCGATAAACGGTATGATACTGGGAAATGTCCCGGGGGACTATTCCATTTTGTGCCTGGCGTCGATGGGGATGATCGGGCGAAGCCCTGCGTAAGAGATAGGGAATAGGGAACGGCGATGCAGAGGAAAGACCCTGCGGCGCACCCTCTTCCCTATTCCCTATAAGGGGAAGGCTGGACAGAATTAATATGTTGGATTTCAGTGCCTTTCAGGGCCCCAATGCAGGGTATATCGTTGACCTCTACGAGCGTTACCGGCAAGACCCGGCCTCTGTTGACGTCGAAACGCAGGCATTTTTTGAAAATTGGTCCGAGCAGTCTCCGGTCAAGAGTGCGGAGGCCGATCAGAGCGCGCATGTTGTGGAAAGCCTCCGTGTCGAGGGCCCGGCCTGCTCTACCGTGGGTGTCGGGCGTGTCACCGCCGCTGCCCGTCTCGCACGATTTATTCGGCAGCGTGGCCACCTCGCCGCGAATGTGGATCCCCTTGGTATTCAGCCGCCTCAAGATCCCGGTCTCGAACTGGGATCCCATGGACTCGAAACCGGGGATCTGGAAATCCTTCCGGCAAGCGTCGTCGGCGGTCCGCTAGCTGCGGAATCGCAGAACGCGCTCGAGGCGATCGGCAAGCTGCGGCGAGTCTACTCCGGCTCCATAGGCTACGAAGACGAGCATATCCAGATCGCGGAAGAGCGCTATTGGCTGCGGGATGCGGCGGAAAGTGGACGCTTCTTCCAAAACATCGACAACGCCGCCCGGATCGATCTGCTCGAACGCCTTTCGGAGGTGGAAACCTTCGAACGCTACCTTCACCGTACTTTCCTCGGAGCAAAGCGCTTTTCCATCGAAGGAACGGACATGCTCCTGCCGATCCTCGATGAGATCATTCATAACGCCGCAGTGTCCGGCACCCGAGAAGTGGTGATGGGCATGGCGCACCGTGGACGCCTGAATGTCCTGGCGCACGTGCTCGGCAAACCGTACTCCCGCATTCTCCGCGAATTTGAAGACGCCGAGCGCAATCAGGAAGCGTCCGTTTCCGGTAAAGGTTCTTATGGATGGACCGGAGACGTCAAATACCATCTTGGCGGACGCAGGGCCTATAAGGAGAGCGGTGTCGCGGAAATGCCGCTGACCCTGATTCCGAACCCGAGTCACCTTGAATTTGTGAATCCCGTCGCGGAAGGCCATGCCCGCGCCGCTCAGGAGCGACGCAATCTTCGTGGCGCTCCCGCTCAGGACGAAAACGCTTCGCTCCCGATTCTAATCCACGGAGACGCTGCTTTTCCGGGCCAGGGGATCGTGCCGGAAACCCTCAATCTTTCTCGTCTTCCCGGATATCGAACGGGAGGCACGATCCACATCATCGTCAATAACCAGATCGGCTTCACGACGACTTCCGGCGATGCGCGGTCCACTCTGTATGCGAGCGACCTTGCCAAAGGCTTTGAAATACCGATCGTGCATATCAACGCGGACGATCCGGAGGCTTGTATCGCCGCAGCCCGCATGGCGCACGCCTACCGCGAGAAGTTCCGGAAGGATTTCTTGATCGATCTCATCGGTTATCGTCGCTATGGGCACAATGAGGGCGATGAGCCCCGTTATACCCAGCCACGCATGTATGAGCTTATCGATCAGCATCCCACCGTCCGAGAGATCTGGGCAAAAACGCTGGAAAAGCAGGGTGTCGTTACGCGGGACCAGGCGGATGCGCTTGTAAAAGGCGTTCAAGATGCCCTGCAGGCCGCGCGGTTGGCGCCACGGGAAGCCAAGGATGACGAAGGACCGGTCATCCTCCGGCAGGCGCGCCCTCCGGCTCCGGAGACCGGGGTCGCCGAAGAGCGGCTGACGGAGTACAACGCGGAGTTGCTCAAGAGGCCGGCACGATTCAGTCCGAATATGAAGCTGGAAGAAATCCTTGAGCGCCGCCGCGTGGCGCTGACCAAACCTGCTTCCATCGAATGGGCGCACGCCGAGGCGCTTGCTTTCGCGTCGATTCTGGCGGATGGGATTCCCGTCAGGCTGGTCGGCCAGGATTCGGAACGAGGCACATTCGGACAACGTAATCTCGTATTGCATGACGTGAAGACCGGCGGACGATTTGTGCCGTTGCAAAGTATTTCCCCCGCGCGTGCCTCTTTCGCGGTCTACAACAGTCCCCTGTCCGAAAACGCGGCGCTCGGCTTCGAGTACGGTTACAGTGTGCATGCCACGGATACGCTGGTGCTCTGGGAAGCGCAGTTCGGTGATTTCGCGAATTCCGCCCAGGTCATTATCGACCAGTTCCTGGTTGCCGGCGCGGCCAAGTGGCGACAATACCCGTCCCTGGTCCTGCTCCTTCCGCACGCCTACGAAGGGCAGGGACCGGAGCATTCCAGCGCACGCCCCGAGCGCTTCCTGCAACTTGCGGCCAACGATAATCTACGCATTGTGAACTGCACGACGCCGGCTCAATATTTCCATGTCCTCCGAAGACAGGCGGCGCTGCTGCAGACGGATCCTCGCCCGCTGATCGTTTTCACGCCCAAGGGTCTGTTGCGGCATCCCAAAGCGCGTTCTTCCGTTTCGGAGCTTAGCGCGCCCAGTTTCCAGCCGGTCATCGACGATGCGACGGCCCGGGAAAAGGCGGATCAGATCACGCGTTTGATTCTCTGTACGGGGCACGTCTACGTCGACCTGATGGGTTCGGAGGAGTTCAAGAACGCCTCGCGCGTGGCGGTCGGCCGAGTCGAGCAGTTGTACCCGTTCCCGGACGAGGAACTCCGCGCCGTGATTGCCGGTTACCCGAATCTCCAGGATATCGTTTGGCTGCAGGAAGAGCCGTGCAATATGGGTGCGTGGATGTTTATCGCGCCGCGCATTCGCGAATTGGTCGGGTGGCAGGGCGAGTTTATCTACAGTGGCAGACCGGAAGCCGCCAGCACGGCGGAAGGCTCGCTGATGCGTCATCTCGCGGAACAGAAGCGCATTATTCACAACGCACTGACGGCCACTCCGGATCTGCCCGCAAAGAAGCCGGAAGCCACGGGCTCGAATGGAAACGGCAAAGGCGCCGACCCGGTCGCGACATCGAGCGTGTCCGACAGGAAGTTGAAACCTACTCACGCCGGCTAATGCCGACGGGTGCGAAACGGAGTGTATCGCTTTATGCCAGTGGAAATTCGCGTGCCCCAGATGGGTGAATCGGTCTTTGAAGTGACGGTCGGGCGATGGCTCAAGCACGTAGGCGATACGATCGCGGCAGGGGAGGATATTGTCGAGCTAGAGACCGACAAAGCCAACGCCGCGGTCTCTTCCGAGCAGGGAGGGGTTCTCGAACGTATCGTGCATCAAGCAGGAGAGACCGTTGCCGTGAACGAAGTGCTCGCGGTGGTTTCGGGCGGCGAGGGTGGACACCCGACCGTCGCGGCCTCAACTTCTGCGGCAAGCACGGAAATCGTTCCGGCCGACGTGGTGGAAACGGAAGCGAAGGAGAACGGAAGCAGGAAACCGCATGTTTCTCCGGTCGCCGAGCGCGTCGCCGCGGAGCGTGGGGTGGATCCGGCAAAGGTGCCTGGAACCGGCCCGGGCGGCCGTGTGATGAAAGGCGATGTCGTCGCGTATGCCCCGGCAACCTCGCCATCCACAGCTTCCCAGCCGGCTTCCGGGGAGACCTCGCCTCGCTTTGCGCCCGAACCGCCCACTGCCACGCAGACTTCTCCTGGCCCCAGGGTAGTCGCCGACGATCCGCGTGATGAGCGCAAGCCCATGACTCGCCGCAGACAGATCATTGCTGAGCGGCTGAAGCAGGCGCAACATCAGGCCGCGATGCTGACGACCTTTAATGAGGTCGATATGTCCGCCGTGATGGAAGTGCGCAAGCGCCGCAAAGATTCCTTTAAAGAGCGTCATGGCGTCGGCCTGGGCTTTATGTCCTTCTTCACGAAGGCGGCGATCGGCGCGCTGAAAGCGTTTCCCCTCCTCAACGCGGAAATCGATGGCAACGATATGGTCGTCAAGCATCACTACGACATCGGGATCGCCGTGGGGGCGAAAGAAGGTCTCGTGGTGCCGGTGGTGCGTGATGCCGATCAGAAGACGTTCGCCGCACTGGAAAAAGAGATCCTGGACCTTGCGACCCGCGCCCGCGAAAACCGACTGACGATCCATGAACTCACAGGGGGAACGTTCACGCTCACGAATGGCGGCGTATTCGGATCTCTGCTCTCCACGCCCATCCTGAATACGCCACAGGTAGGCATTCTCGGCATGCATAAGATCGAGGAGCGCCCTATCGCGCTTGCGGGGCAGGTCGTCATCCGACCGATGATGTACCTCGCGCTTTCGTACGATCATCGTATTGTGGACGGCAGTGAAGCGGTGCGTTTCCTGGTGCGCGTCAAGGAGTTGATCGAGGATCCGGAATCTCTGCTGCTGGAAGGTTGAGTCTGCAAACCACTTTTTCCGTTGCAAGCTGCGAAAAGACTCTTGACAATGGCGGCGACCTGTGATATATTATCGTGCGTGATCTGATGGACAGTTTGTCTGTTATCTGGGCGAGTGGTGGAATGGCAGACACGCTAGTCTTAGGAACTAGTGCCGCAAGGCGTAGGGGTTCAACTCCCCTCTTGCCCATGGTTTTGAAATAAGAGCGGTCACAAAACGCAGCGTGCGGGAGTAGCTCAGTGGTAGAGCACTACCTTGCCAAGGTAGGGGTCGCGAGTTCGAGCCTCGTCTCCCGCTTATTGCATAGTATAAAGCAGATTACAAAAATCTCCTCCCGGATATCCGGGAGGAGATTTTTGTGCGGCGTTGCTAAAACGAACGTTACACGCCTTCGAACGTTACGAGTTGGCTGGTGACGATCTTCCGGATCAGCACATGGCAGTACTCGCCCTCCTGCCGGAAGTCGATCTCATGATCCGAAGGCGCGAGAGCGACCCGAGACGGCGCTTTAC
>JBBRKX010000301.1:0-6325 GCA_038231675.1 Chthonomonadales bacterium
CTGCCGTTCACGCGGCCGATGATTGAAGGCCCCACACCGCTGCACATCATCGATGCGCCGGCCGCCGGGACAGGTAAAACCAAGCTGGCGACCGCCTGCATGATTCCCTTCCTCGGGCGTATCGTGGACGCGCGTCCTGCGCCGACAGATTCAGAGGAGTGGGACAAGACGCTCTTCGCGGCGCTTGCCGGAGGCTCGTCTGCCATCTTGATTGATAACGCCCGCCGGCTTGACAGCAGCACCTTCGAGCTGATATTGACCGCGCCGGATACCTATACCAGCCGCGTGCTCGGGACGTCCGAAGAGCGCACCTTCGTCGTGCGCCAGGCCTGGATCGCCACCGCAAACAACGTTGTTATGGTGGGCGATCTGCCGCGCCGCTGCGTCTGGATCCGGATCGATGCGGGGGTCGAAAAGCCGGAGGAGCGGCCTGAGTTCAAACACGACCACCTGGAAAAATGGGCCATCCAAAATCATGCCGCGTTGGCCGGAGCTTGCGTTACGCTCATCCGTAGTTGGGTTGATGCAGGCATGCCGTCCTACGTCGGCAAGCATAAAGGCAGTTATGAGGCTTGGTGCAGCATTATTGGCGGCATCCTGCAACATCTTGGGATCGATGGATTTCTGGCAAATACGGATGCCGCTATTGACCACATGGACGACCGTCCGGCCATGTGGCGCGCATTTTTCGCGGAATGGTATGGGACCTTCGGTCATACCGCAAAGGCGACAGCCGACCTGCAGCAAATGGCGGTCAAGTACCTAGCGGATGAAATCGGCGACAAAGAAGGGCGCGCCCTGTCAACGCGAATTTCAGCGCTGATCCGTTCGCAGATTGATAAGATATACGGTAAATATCGCCTTACGAGAGGGGGGCGAGATAGCCATACAAAAGCTACTCAATATCGACTGACTCCTCTGCATGATGCGGAAGTTGCGGAAGTTGCGGATGTCAGACCGCCCCATGTAGAGGAGTATCACGAAAATCCGATGGATTCGCACGATACATGGACAAGGAAGGATTAGACACTTCCGCGACTTCCGCGACTTCCGCAATTGACGTGCCAGCCGGCCGAGAGCCAGCCGGGAACAGGAAGGGGTTTACTACAAACAGATGGTGGCGACATCATCTGTTTGTCGGGAGGGCGTTGCTGGAAAAGGAGAACCTGATCCTGCCCCAAATTCTTCCCGTATTCTTGGCAGGATTCTGCTTGCTTGTGTCGTATTACTGGTGTAATAGTCTTATCGGACGGTGATGGGAGTTCTGACTCGCAGGCGCGTGAGGCATATATGTGACGCGAAATTGGCTAATGAGTTGAGGATAGGGTGCCGATCAGCAAGTTAATTCTTTGTCTCTACCTTTCCGACCGACTTGTCTACAAGGAACGTCACCGGATCGGGTTCAATTGGCTCACCCCTGAACTCCTTTCTTAATCTGGCGATGTTTGCGGCTAGGTCTTTCACCGCATCATCGAATGAGCGTGCTATCCTTCCATTGACCTTCGCAACAGTGTCTTCGGAAAGCTGAAGACCAAGTGTCTTCAGAGACACTTCTCCGAATTTGTCGAAGAACTCAATTCTTGCGTCTGAGTTCAAAGGCAGGCTGTCTGGACGCCATATGCCTTTGCACGCGGCGGAGGCAAGCCAACCGATGAATTTCGAATCCTCAGACGAGATTTGGGGCGACTTCGGAATCTTTCCTGAAAAGTCCGGCCTCGTGATGTCTTTCACCCAAGCAAGGGATTTCATAACATACGAAGTGAAAAGGTGCTCCGAAACAACCAGAGTATCAATATCGCTATTGGTCGAGTATTCCTTAGCAATTTCGCTTCCCTTGAGACTCCTGCCGGCCATCGCACTGCCGACGATGAAAACATTCGTAGGTTCAACGGTGAAGGCATCAGCGATGGTCTTTCTAAATAACGCGAATTTGAGCGGCTCATCTCTAAAGACATACGGTGTATGGGCGAGCAACAGCTTATGGGCAATCGCTTCCGGCGAGAATTCCTCAACAAGTCTGTGCCACTCATCAGCGTTTGGATAGGGCGTTGCAAGCAAGCTTCCCGCCATCGATTTCTCCTACAACAAGAACCAAAAATTCGCACGGCCTCGACACGCAAATGGCCTACAACATTTATTCGACTTGGGCAGCGACTTCCCGCAGAGCACCAAGAATTCTGAGATACCCGTTTTGTCTTGAATACCGCGCTATGTCTTAATGATTCCGAGCCACGTAGATGAATGGACTGCAACTGATGTAAGCCGAGGTGGTTGCTCCATGAAGGGGCCATTGTATTATTCCATAATTCCCTTTGTGTTTGTCACCCCCAAGCTATCGCGATGAAACATGCGAAAATCAACGAAGATAAGAAGCGCCGGTCCAAGCCCAAAAATTGAAGCGCAACGGTACCTGACCACGTAATAATTTGAGGAGATGTTGAGACAGCAGGGCAGGCGATGAATTATATTTCAACTGTTATTGTAATCGTATCAAGTATTGTGGCTGCTGTAGCTACCGTAGTTGCGGCTTGGTACACACGCACGGGCGCGCGTGCCGCAAAAAAATCGCTTTTATTAAGCCAGGAACAAGACCGACGGCGCGCTCCCAATCTAGAGATCTACCTGAAAGAGAGCTATATTAGGAGATCAAAATATTGGCCTTGTCGCATCTATGCATTTCATATCCGCATTACCAACAATTCCGACACCGATAACACGGCTAAAGAGTTGCGCCTTGTCGTGACTTTCGAGCATGACAGCGCACGGACGTTCGAACTTGTGCTTCCGCACGACGCTACACTCACTGAGACATTTTGCTTCGAGGAATCTATACCGCTGACCATCCCATGTGCGATAGGATCGCATCGGTCAATGGAAGGATGGGCACTTTTCAAAGTGAACAATGACCTAATCTGTGACGCGGCAGTACCATCTTATATTCTTGAAATCCTTGACACACATAATGCAACCGTTACACTTGAGCCAGTAATCCTTCGTGAGAGATCTGATGACAAACAAATGGCATAAGGAAACTATCGCACTCAGCCACCCGAGCGAGAAAATACCGTTACCTATTCTCCATGACGGTGCTATTGCCATACGTGGCTTAGGTGACGGCAGACTCATTCCGCTGGTTATCGTTGACGCCGCTTCTAGGCTAGATGTCCGCTACATGGTGCGCATTCCGCTGAAAGAGCGCATCGATTCCGGAGGAAAGAGCGCACGGATTCCACTCGAATGTGCGCAGCAATTCCGGAGCAAAACGCGCACGGATTCGCACTGGCGTGAGACGGTGGTTTAGATAATACCACATCGGTGTCGGGAAGCCCGGCGGAAGGCGATCTCGCCCCATCTAATGGCAGCGCCATAGGCGCCTACCGGTCTTCCCGAAGTCTTGATTTTCTCCTTTCGGCCTTTCAAAAGGCGGGGATTCAAAGTGTTGGGAACGGGCTCGTTTTAAGAGGCGATTTCGTCCAGGGTGCTCAGCAGCTCTTCCAGAGTATCGATCTGCTCCTGGTGAGCCATGCCGCGATCACTCTCCTGCCAGACTTCGGAACGCGCGTCGAAGTAAGCGACCATCTCGTCTCTGACCAGCCTCAGAAGCGCCAGGGCATATCGGATCGCGGTTCGCCAGCGCGTGTGCCCCGGCAAACTCGCTATCGGCGGAAGCGACGGCAAGCCTTTCTCTGCCCGTTCCGCCTGACGTATGCTGGCCTGGCGCAAACGATACGCCGCCTGACGGTCTGCATTGCTGTCGTACCTACGCTTGGGGGACATGGCTGTCTCCCCCTGGGACTGTAACGTTACGCGCCAGAGCCTCCGCCTTTATCCGGCGCATGGATTCGCCGGAGAGTTCCATACGGTGGGCATTGTGAACCAGGCGGTCGAGGATCGCGTCGGCCAGGGTAGGATCGGCAAGCGATTCATGCCAGCGGTCCACAGGGAGTTGGCTGGTCACCAGAGTGCTCTTGCGGTCGTAACGGTCGTCGAGGATCTCCAGCAGATCGCGCCTGCCTTCCTCTGAGAGAGGCGTAACACCCCAGTCATCCAGAACCAGCAGGTCAATCTGGGAGAGGGCGCGCAACCGCTCCAGATAGCTGCCGTCCAGACGCGCTATCGCCAGTTCGCCCAGCAGTCGGCTGAGGCGTGCGTAGCGGGCGCTGAAGCCTTCTCGACACGCCTTCTGGGCCAGGGCGCATGCCAGGAAAGTCTTTCCCGCTCCGGTGGGTCCGGTAATGAGGCAGTTGCGGCGGTTGGTTACCCACTGGCAGGAAGCCAGTGAGAGGACCACCGAGCGATCCAGATGGCGCGGATGCCGGAAGTCGATGTCTTCCACACACGCCTCCTGGCGCAGCCCCGCCTTCTTCATGCGCGAAGCCAGCAGGCGGTTCTGGCGTACCGATACTTCTCGGTCCACCAGCAGACCCAGCCGCTCCTCGAAGGAGAGCGCCTGGTATTCGGACAACTGTCCCTGCTCCTTGAGAGCATCGCTCATGCCGGTGAGTTTGAGAGCGAGGAGTTTGTCGAGGGTGGGATGCTCAAGCATGGGAGTTCTCCTTTCCTTCATTAGCGGCGTTGTCCAGGCGATAGTAGTCGGGGCCGCGCAGGTTTTCATGCAGTAGCGGCGGCTTCTCCTGCTCGGCTGCAGCGATGGAGAGCATGTCGAGGCCGTTCTTGAGAATGGCGGCCACACTCTTGTAGGTGGTCAACTCGCTGTGGAGGGCGCGCTGGGCAGCGGCTTCGAGGCGAAGGGAGCCGTATTTGTCTCCCAGGCGCAGGATGCCCAGGCAGGAGCGGTAGGACTGCTCGGGCACAGGGCGGCTGGCGAGGAGGTGGGCAACGAGTTGCTGAGTATGCGCTCCGTGCTTTGCGGCACGGGCCAGGAACTCCTTTTCGCGCCATTGGGTCTGCCGGTGCGAAGGCGGCATGTGCTCGGCGATGGTCGTGAAGCCGTTTCGGACATGGGAGCGCAGGTGGCTGGCAAGACGTTGCTGAGCCAGGAAGATCTCGACGGTGGTGTCGGTGAGATGGATGTCGAGCGTGCTGCCGATATGCGAATACGGCACGCTGTAGCGGTGCGCGTCCACCACGACATGGTAGTCGAGATTGACTCGTGCCTTGCTCCAGAGGCCGGGACCGAAAGGATGCGGAGGCAGTGGGCGTAATGCCGGTCGGTCGATACTCTCAAAGAGAAGTTGGCGCGAGCTTCCCAGACTTTTGCGGACCTCGGTGTTGAGGGCGTCCAGCAACGGAGCAAGGGCGGCGTTGAGTTCGGTGAGGTCGTGGAAGGTGTGGTTTCGCAGCGGCGCCAGCAGACGACGCTCCACCTGCTGCACGGCATTCTCGACCTTGGCTTTGTCCTTTGGTTTGCGGACGCGCGCCGGTACGACGGCAACCCCATAATGATTGGCGAGTGCCAGGTAGGTGGGGTTGAGGTCGGGTTCATAGCGGCAAGGAGAGGTAACGCCGCTCTTGAGATTGTCGGGCACGACCAGACGCGGCACGCCCCCCAGGAAAGTGAAGCAGCGCACATGCGAGCCAATCCAGTCGGGCAGGGATTGGGAGAGAGTGGCTTCGGCGAAGGTGTAGTTGGAAGCGCCCAGGGCCGCCACAAAGATCTGCGCCTGGGTGATCTCGCCGGTCTTGGGGTCCATGAGGGGCATGGTCAGGCCGGCGTAATCTACGAAGAGCTTATCGCCTGCCTTGTGCTCCTGGAGCATGGAGGGCTGGGCGCTCTTGTGCCATTGGACGTAACGTTCGCAGTAGCGGGAGTAGCCGAACCCGTTTGAGTGAACCAGGCGATATTCTTCCCAGAGCAGTTGCAGCGTCACGCCTTTTTTCGCCAGTTGCTTGTGGACCTCCGGCCAGTCGGGCACCGGGCGCTCCTTCTGGACAAGTTTCTGGGGCGGCGGGAAGAGCAATGCCTCCAGTTGGGCGTCTTGCAGAGTGTCGGGCAGCGGCCAACTCAGCCCGGCCAGAGTGGCTCGGTGGAGGTAGCCGCGTACAGCGGTGGGACCGATCCGGCAGCTTGTGGCGATGTCGCGGTGGGACAGATCGCACTGCCATTTCAGTCGCAGAACTTCTCGGATGGTTCGCATGGACAGTCTCCTTCTGGGCATCGTGCCCTCCTTGGGAAGGGAGCGTATAGCCCTCCTTCACCAGGAGCAATAGCACATTGCCCAACGAACTGTCTCACGCCAGTGGAAGGTGCGCGCATGCTGTCGGAATCGCTGCGCGCTTTGGAATGGAATGGATGCGCTTTTTCAAGCGGATTCACTGCGCGCTTTCGAGCGGAATGAGTGCGCGCTTTCAAGCGGAATTTGCA
>JBBRKX010000302.1:0-6324 GCA_038231675.1 Chthonomonadales bacterium
AGGTCGCTTTGAACTGGCCGCCGAACCTCAGTCGGAATGGAGTGTACACTAACGATCTTACATTTCGTAATCCACACACGAGGCATTGAAAGGTATGGAGATCCGGGTGTCGTTTCAGTGCGCCGTAGCCGCTATCTGTCCGCCGAAAGTTCCCCTCTCCCGCCGAACGTAGATCGGGAATCCAGAGAGGGGATGGGCGGAGCCGCAGGGGGTGAGGGGGTGAGGCCCCCTACAGCGTATCGTTGTGGAAGAACTCCACCGACTCTCCGTCGGGACCGTTCACAAACGCGATACGGAAGGTCTGCGCCGGCGCGTCCGCGTTGGGAGGAACGACATCCTTGGGCTCGACCGTCACAACGCCGCCCGCCGCTCGCGCACGCTCCAGCGCCGCATCCACATCTGTGGTGCGGATTGCGAAATGGAACATGACGAGGTCGGAAGGGCTTTCGCTCGGCTTGCGGGTGGAGCCTCCAAAGACCTCGAGATAATTCCCATCGCCGGTGTCCAGAAGTACGCCGCGACTGTCTTTCTCGCCTTTGCTCCGGCCATCCTCGCCCCAGCCATATCGGCGCTTAAAACCAAGTCCATCCACATAAAATTTCATGGAGGCGTCGAAATCGTACGCCCGAATTGCGACATGATGAAAGCCACCGCCATGGATGGTTTCATTGTGGCCATTGTTCGGCATGTAAGGGTCTCCTTTAGGTTGGGTTGAAAAAGGGTAATTTGAGGCGTCCACGCAACGGTCACCATTCGAGCGGGCGCACATCTTCGATCATAAATTGGACGGTGCGCTCCCCTCGGAAGCGATTGAACTGCGGCTGATAGCACAGATCCACGGAGTCGATCCCCTGAAGAGCCTCGGCAAGCTCTCCATTATGCCACCAGAGCGCGGATACGCAGCCATTTCGATTGAGTCCATCTGCCCGTAGGGTCAGGCGAAGATGCTTTCCGTCGGGGCCGATTCGCTTTGTCTCGACGATTGGGACGTTCCGGCTCACGAAATGCGGCTCCAGGTTCCCCGCGCCGAAGGGCGCCATGAACTCGATCTGCTCCAGAAGCGAATCATCGACCGCGCTGGGGTCGATCTCCATTGCCGCCTCGAGCGAGGGCAACAGATCCTCCTCCGTAAGAATATCTTTTGCCAGCAGGTTCATCTGGTTCGCGAACTCTTCGACATTAACGCCATCGATGGAAAGCCCTGCGGCGAGGGCGTGGCCGCCATATTCGTTCAGCAACGCGCTGCACGAATCAATGGCGTTAAAGATATTGAATGCGTTGATGCTGCGCGCGGATCCTCGTCCGGCTCCCGTGATTTCGTCCAGGGCGATCATCACGCACGGCCTGTTGAATCGTTCTTTGATCTTGCCCGCCACGATCCCAACGATACTTCCCGGCCAGCCCTTGCCGCTGAGCACCAGGCATCGGGCTTCCTGCACGTCTTGCAAGGCGACCTGGGCGAGCGCCTCGCCCAGAATAAGATCCTGTTGGTCCCGACGCGAACGGTTGAGCTCTTCCAGCTTCGATGCAAGGGTTGCGGCCACGTGCGGATCGGTGGTCAGCAGCAGATCGAGCGCATCCGTCGTTTCGCCTATGCGACTGGCCGCGTTTAAACGAGGTCCAAGGCTGAAGCCGATCGAACGTGCCGTCAGCCCTTCTCTATCTATTCCTGCGGAGTCGATGAGAGCGCTTAACCCAACTTTTTTCGTAGTTTTGAGCGCTTCGATGCCGAACTTCACGAGAACGCGATTTTCATCCAGCAGCGGCATGACGTCCGTGACCGTCCCGATCGCCGCCAGATCCATGTAATGTCTGCGAAAAGCCTCCACGGGATGCCCCAGATGGCGCGTGAGCGCTTCACATAACTTGAAGGCGACCCCGACGCCCGCCAGGGAACGAAACGGGTACTTGGAATCCACGCGCTGGGGATTTACCACCGCGACCGCCGCCGGCAGCTTTCCACTGGTGCTTGGCGTATGGTGGTCCGTGATGATGACATCGATGCCGTACTGGCGGGCGTGCTCCACCTCGTCGATGCGCTGGATACCGCAGTCGGTCGTCACGATAAGCGTCACGCCATCCTGGCGCGCCTGCTCGATGATCGGGACGCGCATGTCGTACCCGTCCCGCTTGCGATGCGGCACGAACACGTCGACATCGGCCCCGAGCTTTCGTAATACCCGGGTCAATAGCGCGGAGCTCGTGACTCCGTCCCCATCGTAGTCGCCATGGACGAGGATACGCTCCTTCTTTTGCAGCGCGATCTTAAGGCGCTCACAGGCGAGCAGGGCGTCCGGAAGCAAAAACGGATCGTGGAGGTGACTCAACGAGGGGTTTAGAAAGGCGTGCGCGTCTTCCGACGTCACCAGGCCACGTTGAACGAGCAGTCGTGCGAGAATCGGATGCACCCCAAGGTCCATCTGCAGGCGTGCTTCCGCCTGAATATCGCCGGCCGGGAAATGCCAGCGCTTTGAAGCATGGGATCGTCTCATGGAATGTCCGTTCGCGACAGCGTCAGCGCGGGAGTTTGCCTGCCTGAAAGAGCGCCAGGGCGGTGATGCTCAGAAGTATGGCGACACTATAGATAAACCACACGACCTGTTTCTGGTTCCAGCCACGCGCCAGGAGACGATGGTGAAGATGTCTTTTGTCGGCCACGGTGAGCGGCACGCGGGCAAGGAAACGTCGGGCCAGCACATGGGTGAAGTCGAAGATGGGCACGCCAAGCACGATGACGGGAACCAGCACCGACACGGCGGCCGCCGCCTTAAAAGCCCCCAGTATGGAAACCGCCGCGAGCGCCAGACCGAGCACCTGCGCCCCAATCGTTCCCATGATGATTTTAGCCGGATGATAGTTATGCCGCAGAAACCCCAGACAGGAGCCCACAATCGCAGCCGAAACCAGCGCAAGGGTTCTGCCTCCCGTGTGCTGTGGCAACTGAACGGACATCAGCGCAAGAGTGGCCGCGGAGATCGCGCAAACGCCGGAAGCAAGTCCATCGACGCCGTCGATCGCATCCACGGTCTTCGTAACGATAAACACCCATAGAATAGTGATTACGACGGAGGCGCCGAAGCCCAGCGCGTGCCAGTTCAGATTTGGATTGTAGTTCGAGCCAAATGTCCCACCCAGCGGATTGGTGATGCCTTCGATGCGCACTCCAAAGGCGACCAGGATGAGCGCGCAGGCGATGATGGCCAGCGCCTGCCACTTGGCGGAAACGTTTTTGAAATCGTCGACAAGACCGGTTATCGCGATCAACGTGGTCGCCAGCAGGATGCCCACGATCTGTCGCGTCCACGCATTGTGTCCGGCATGAAGGTCGCGCCATGTCACGGTGATCAGCACGGCGATGACGAACCCGAAATAGATCGCGATGCCGCCCGCCCTCGGAATAGGCGCTTCGTTGACGCGCCTACCGCCTGGCTGGTCGACCGCGCCCATCTTCTCCGACCATTTTCGAACGCTCGGAGTAAGGAATGCGGTCACGCCCGCGGCCACAAGCGCGGCGACCAGGATCGCGAGCATTTTCCACTCCCTTTCAGACGCTATGCGCGTCTATTTTTTGCGGTTCAAAATCGCGGTTCTCGGCTGTCGCTCCTGAGCGCTCGAGGGCGGATGAAATACGAATGCATCGTCTGCGGGAGCAGGTGTCGTGCCGGCGCTGACGACCGTATGTCTGAGGAAGACCGTTACGGAGATAATCTTGTTCGCGGTCGTTTTTGCGCGCACCTCGCTCGCGTTCATCTTTTTGCCTGCGGCGGTCATCTCGATCTTATGCAGCAGATACGTCTTCTTGTCGATCCACCACGTCCAATTGTTGTTTCGGGCCGGTTCCTTAACGATGCTCCCCGTGGCGGATAGCGATTGCCGCGCCGCTTCATGCACGACGCCCGTGACCCGATACACGGGCTGCCCGTCGTAGGTGCCGTTCGATACCTGCAGCGCGCCAATTTCAGGCGGAATGGAACCGTGGCTGAGAAAATACAGCGGATCATAGGTAGCGACAACTTCGGCCTGCAGTTGCAAGATCGGCATCAGGGCCGCGAAGGTGGGTGCGGTGCGAACCGTGCTAAACCGGTTCGGGGAGGGGTCGTAAACAGTAAAATTAAAGCCGTCGCTGAAGACTTGCCGACTGCCGCGTCGCGTGGAAAAATTAAGGAATAACTTGTTGGGCCGTCGGGCTTTGATCTCCACCGCGACATTCTCGCTTCGAATGGGAGCGCCATTATAGATTATGCTGTCGTCGACATTCGCCCGTCCGATATAACTATCCGCATGCTGATATGCGGCGTCCATTTTGTTCATGATGGCGCGCGCATCTTGCGCGCGTGCGGAGGAGAGGGACATCCAGAGGAACAAAGCAAGGAAAGGCGAGAGGCCGCCGGCGCCCTGAACGCGCCGGACGGTTTGCGTTAAAGAGCACAAAGCTGCCGGGCAACAGGGAACTTGCGGCAACACTACGGGACATCGCCCGCCGCGGAATACGTTCATTCTTACCTCAGGGTTCGAGTCCGCCGCCGGCCCTTCGGAGAAAAAAATTCCTTTCTCTGCTGGAATAACGGTCGAATTCTAATGGAACCAGGCGAACAACGCAGGCAGACAAGCCCCGTTTTCCCGCCCGCAACCTGCCCTTTAGTATAACAGGAAGTTCCGCTGACGTCAACCCGGGGCACTGTTAAACGCGCCCTATGCTATTGCCGTTTGTCCCAGTATCCCTCGCCGCTTGGAGTGGTCACTCCCGCAACGGAATCGCTATTGGTGCGTTCCTGATGGTAGAACTTCACATGCCCGTCGGCAAACGCATAGTTGCTGCCCCCATTGTGCGCTTCCGTGGCGTAGAGGTAGTCCTCCTGACACCAGAAAATTCCCATCTCGCTGCACTTATCTTCGAAGCGTTCGGCTAAGAGCACAGTCGTTGAAGAGGCGACGACCCCTGCGAGCGTGCTGTCGAAGGGAGATTTCGCGGGACCGGAGCCATCTCCCGGTTTCCCAATGCCCGGCCAGTTGTTGTAGTCGGCGTTGATGGCGTAGGAGCGCACGGAGCCCGCCGGGTACGGCGCGACCGCAGGAGCCTGAAACTTCATGTCCGGGTTGTCATTAGCAACGGAAGAATCGTCGGGACACCGGTAGACGGCGGCGCTATGCACATAGGGAAAGATCTGGTAATCCCATGGCCCGTACGCGTCCTCCCAAAAACCACAATATAACGGGTAGGACTCATCGTAATCCTGCGTGTACTGAAGGATGCCGAGCGCCAGTTGCTTTTCATTGCTGGCGCAGGAGGCGGAGCGCGCTTTTTCGCGTGCCTGGGCAAAGACGGGGAACAGGATGGCGGCGAGGATGGCGATAACGGCAATAACAACGAGCAGTTCGATCAGCGTGAACGCTAATCGCAAGCGGCGCGGAACACTTCTTCCAGCCCGCACGCACGGTCTTACACACGACACAGTTACACTCCTTCTTGCCTGAGAGTAATGCGAACGTGCAGAGAATTCGCGGTTCTGAAAGTCCGCCGTTAAGAACAACGTAGTTCGCGCCTGCTATGGATGGCGTTGTTATCAATGTCGAGACCGCTAATGCTTTTCTGCAACGGCCCAGATGGAATAGGCCTGGTATCTTATCGGAAGATTACCGGGATAAGCTCAGTGTAACATACTAACCGCTCGCTGTAAAGTGAGATATCAGACAGCTTGCATTATTTTTTGCCTACGGGGAAATTGCAAAAGTAAAGGGATTAAATGGATAGGGGAAATTCGGAACCTTGTCGAATATTTAAGCGCGAACCATAAGCGCAGTTGGCGGCTTCCGCGCAGCCATAGGAAATCGAATGCAACGAACAAAACGACCCAGAACTCCAGGGCAGACGCGCCGTATACTGGTGGTAATTGTCGCCATTATCCTTCTGCAGACCATGTGTGCCAGCGCCCATGACGTTTCCGCAACTCAGGCCCAACCTCCCCTTTGGGCACAAAAGGGCGCGCTGGTTTACCGGGTGTCCACCCCCGACCAACCCAACGTTCTGCCGCAAATCGAAGCGGGCGTCGGCCTCGTTTCCCATCTGACGGACGGCACGGTCGGACAGATTTTGATTTTAAACGGCATTCTCGGGCACGATCATCGTGGGCCGTGGAATTGGGATGGGCTATGGCCGTACTGGAACCACGTCACATTCCGGGGCGGCGACTTCAAGACGCTTTCCGACTTCATGGTTCGGGCCCGGGACAAGCACAACGCCCTCATGTCGTTTCACCTTAACGTTACGGACTTCAACATCGGGCTGCGCGATTACCCGGAAACGCGCGGCTTTTTCAAGAAACT
>JBBRKX010000303.1:0-6323 GCA_038231675.1 Chthonomonadales bacterium
CAGAGACAAGCCTTCAAGATGCAATTCGGGAGATGGCCTCCGTCGTCCGTAGGCATCGCCTGAACTATCAGCAGACCGCCTACGTGCTGCGAAAGGCGCGTGCGGTAGTCGGCGTGGAAAAAACGCGACCTGGGAAACGGCTCCCGAAGATTTTGACGGACGCCGAGCGCAACGCCTTTTTCCAGGCCATCGAAAAAGGCGGGAATACGCAGCACGAACTGCTTTTTCGGCTGCTCTATGTGACTGGGCTGCGCGTGTCAGAACTGACCCGCCTGCGCCGTGAGAATCTGGACGTTCCGCGTTGTACGGTTCAGGTAGTCGTTGGCAAAGGCGATAAAGACCGCACGGCACTCTTTCCAGAAATGCTGCAACTGGCGTTGCGCCTGTACTTGGATACCACACCCGACCATGTGTTCTTATTTGAAACGCGCCGCCGCCAAGAGATGACTACGCGGTGGGTGCAGACCCTCGCCCATCAATATGGCGAGGAGGCGGGAATCGCGGAGATGCACCCGCATCGGCTGCGGCACACCCTGTTGACCAATCTCACCCGCGCCGGCATGACCGAATCGCAAATCCAGCAGGTGAGCGGTCACACTAGCAAAAAGGCTTTGGAAGTGTACCAGTCCTTAGCTCTCTCCGATGTCGCCGACGACTACCAGGCCGCGATGCGCCGCCATGATATTCACCTAAGGGCGCTGGCCGCCCTAATCTCACTGCCGTAACGAGGAGCCGATGCCTTCTGACCAAACCGCCTTATCTCTGGAATCCGCTCCTGCCGGACACCTGCGCGTTTCCGCCCTGGAACAGTGGCTTTGGAGCGCCGCCTGCGTGATTCGGAGAGCCACCGACGCCCCCAAATTCAAGGGTTTTATTCTGCCCCTGGTCTTTCTCAGCCCTTCGCAGTTCGTGGTGGTTGAGGAGAAAGCGACGCATCGGCCTCACTCAGGAATCCTGGCGGAATTGGACGACGCAAAGGCGGAGCGGGAACGGGCAGACGCGCATCTAGCGGCGACCCTGGCGCGTTTGGGACTGGTAGGCGGGGAAGCGGCATGAGCGACCTGACTTCCCTGGACGGGTACGACGACTTCCTGCGCGACATCAAGACGCGCATCCAGTCCGCACAGGTGCAGGCGGCGCTTGCTCTGAGCCGCGAAGTGGTTCTGCTCTATTGGAACATCGGGCGGGAGATTTTGGAACGGCAGGCGCGGCATGGATGGGGCGCAAAGGTCGTGCAGCGGCTTGCCCATGACCTGAAAGCCGCCTTCCCAAGCATAGAAGGCTTTTCTCCCCGCAACTTGAACTATATGCGAACCTTTGCGGAAGCCTATCCTGACGAATTAATTTTGCAACAGCTGTTGCAAAATTCACCTCTCCCTTGGGGCCATCTTCTCCGCACGCTGGAAAAGGTCAAGGAGGCGGAACCCCGCGCCTGGTATCTACGCGCCGCCTACGAACACGGATGGAGCCGCGCCATCCTCGAACACCAGATAGATACCGACCTGTACGGGCGGCAGAGCAAGGCCATCAGTAACTTTGCCGCGACCCTTCCCCCGCCGCAGTCCGATCTGGCGCAGCAGGTTCTCAAAGACCCCTATAACTTTGATTTCTTAACCCTCGCTCCCGACGCCCAGGAGCGCCATCTGGAACGCGGCCTGCTGGAACACGTTCGTGCCTTTCTGATGGAGATGGGCGCAGGCTTCGCCTTTGTGGGGAGCCAGTACCATCTGGAAGTGAGCGGGAAGGACTACTTTATTGACCTCCTCTTTTACCATCTGCGGCTGCGCTGCTTCGTCGTGGTGGATTTGAAAATCGGGGAGTTCACACCCGAATTTGCAGGGAAGATGAACTTCTATCTGTCGGCGGTGGATGACCTGCTGCGCCATCCCCAGGACGCTTCCAGCATTGGCCTCTTGCTCTGCAAGTCCCGCAACCGCGTGACCGTCGAGTATGCCCTGCGGAACACCGCTACCCCTATCGCCGTTGCGGAATTTTTCACCGCCTTGCCGCCTGCGCTGGCAGAAAGCCTGCCGACCATCGAAGCGATTGAGTCCGAACTGGCTCCACTGGACGAGTTAGTACAACACCCAGGGCGACTTCTCCGCGCTCAGGACGAAGATGCCGTCGAGCAAGATGAAGAGGAGGAGCAGGCATGAGCATCCCACCACACTGGAAAATACAGGCGTTGGTTAGCAACTGCCTCAAAACCCCGCTTACAGACCCAACAAAGCGCCCCGACACTCCTTTCATTTATGGGGACGTTATCTAGCGTCTCCAACGAGTATTTTCGCATTGTAGAGACAAAGCATCTTCTTGGAAGAAATGCGCCAAGTCGCGCCCGCAAGCATTTGAAAGCAGGAGACATTGTCTTTGCCACCGTGCGCCCAACCTTAAAACGGGTAGCAATCGTTCCAAATGAGTTGGATGGGCAAGTTTGTTCGACGGGCTATTGTGTTATCCGTCCCAATAAAACCACGTTAGAGTCAGAATTTACTTACTATTGGCTGCTGACCAATGACATTGGTAGGACTGCTATAACCGGTGAAACTGGGGACAGAAGTGAAAGTGGGCTCGCGGCATTCGTAAAGTGGATTTCCAGATCTTCCTTACGAGGTCGCCATGAACCCACAACCCATATTCTGTTCCAATAACGCCTGTGCGTCAAGGAGCGTCCAAGACCCACACAACATCCGCCTCCACGATAGCCTCCGACAACGCTACCGATGCCGGATTTGCAAGCAGACATTCCGAGCCACCGAGGGAACGCTCTTTCATGCCAAGAAGTAACCACCCGAAACCATTGTCCTCGTGATCACGCTTCTTTCATGGGACTGTCCGCTGCAAGCGATTGTCGCCGCCTTCCACCGCGATGAACGCACGGTGCAACGTTGGCGCGAGGAAACAGGCAAGCATTGCGAGATGTTTCATGAAGTGCAGGTTCTCCACCAAGCGAGAGACCTGGTGCAAGTGCAGGTCGATGAAATGTATGTCAAACTCCAGAAGCGTCTGGTGGTCCGGATGGCGATGGCGCTTTGTGTTCCCACCCGATTATGGTTGGGCGGGGTGCTTGCACGCTCTCGGGACCAGGCGATGCTGCAGCAACTGGCAACGCAGGTCAAACGGTGTGCGCTCCTCGCTCCCATCTTTTTGATTACCGACGGATTTCGCGGCTATGTCAAAGCCTGGCAGGACGCTTTTCGCGAGCCGAAGCGAACGGGGAAACGCGGTTGCCCTTCCCTGCTGGCCTGCTCGGATGTGATGATCGCTCAGATGGTCAAGCAATATCACAAAGGACGTGTCATCGGCATAGACCAGCGCCTCCTCCAAGGGACACGCCAACAACGGAGGTCGCTCTTGCCCGAGGAGTGCAAAATCAGCACGGCTTACATCGAGCGGCTGAATGCGACGTTTCGCGCCCGCTGTCATAGACTGGTGCGACGGGGGCGAGGATTGCCCCGGCGTTCTGCCACGATGGAAAGGGGGATGTATCTGGTGGGTTGCTTCTACAACTTCTGTACGCCGCATAAGAGCCTGAGTACCGAGTTTGCTCGCACTCCTGCGATGGCGGCTGCGTTGACGGATCATTGCTGGAGTGTTGGGGAAGTGTTGTCGTATCGGTTTGCGCCCTCGCCCCTTGTAGCGAAAAAGAAACGTGGACGCAAGCCCAAATCGGAGGCTCGACTACAGCAAGGAGGCAAACAACTTGTCACCAGATAATGTAGTCCTACCGAGGTTCTAGACCTCTTGCATAATTACGTCTGTGCCTTTTTGCGCCGTCCGGCTGATTTTTCGGTGACATTTAGGTTACCGAAACCACTATAACGGCCTCACAGGGCATCGTAGAGGCTAATTTCCGCCATAATTTGCCTTGGGAACAGGCTTGCAATTACGCATTAGGTCTTAAGGAAATGGTGCTGTCTTTCTCATAAAAGCGATGACATTTTTTGGAGGCATGATGGTAAGAGTCTCTCCCTTTCTGCGTAATGAGATGGGGCAGACGCAAAAAAATGCTCCTGCCCGCGCAAAGGCGTGTAAGAGCATTTTTGGGAGGCATTTGCAGTCGCTGAATGTCAGCAACTATCAATAAGTAGCGAAGGGGGGACTCGAACCCTCGACATTTCGGGTATGAACCGAACGCTCTAACCAACTGAGCTACTTCGCCGCAACGCACACATTTTACCATGGCGGGCCTGCTTTGTCAATGCCGCATGTCGCCGCACCTGTTCCTAAAGTAAAGTAATAAATATGTTTCGAATGCAGGAAAGTAACCGCGCATAGAGGAACCTGACATAAGAAGGACCGTTTAGCCCATTGGCATCAAAGCACACGCGTATGCGATCTACTTAGGAACCGCCGACGCAGTGTGACACTATTGCTACCAGTGTTGTTCACAGACAGGAGGTCGTGATGCAGCCCTATATTGTTTATCGTGCCGAATGCGAACCTTATTCTCAAGTGTCGGAGGCCTCAGGTCTGATTGGAAAGCGCGTGGTGATCGTGGAGGACGAAGGCGTTACGCAACTCCAGCTTCGAACGATCATCGAGGGCGCGGGAATGCATGTGGTCGGGACGGCAGTCAACGGAATGCTGGGCGTCGAGGTCACATTGCGTGAGCGGCCGGACCTGGTGTTGATGGACATACGCATACCGGTTCTGGATGGCATTCAGGCAGCACAACAGATACTGGACGTGTATGAGGTGTGCATCGTTATGGTCACGGCCTTTTCAGACGAGGCCTATCGCCGGGAGGCGGACAAGATCGGGGCCTGCGGCTATGTCGTAAAACCGGTCGCCGGAAACACATTGCTTCCGGAGATTCAGGCATTATTAGCCCAATTTCGCAGCGCCAATTAGCCGATAGGGGAGAAGAATTCATGCCGGACATGCTCGTTGCGTTGCTAAAACTTCCCTCCGTGGAACCCATGCTTAAGACGCTTGCGAAACAGGGAGTGACCGTTCGCCGGGCGCACCCATTCGAGATCACGAAGATCCGCGACTTCATTGCCAGAGAGTTCAGCATCGGCTGGGCGGACGAAGTCATGCCCTGCTATGCGCGGCAGCCCATCACGCTCTACATCGCCATTCGTGAAGGCGCGGTAATCGGATTCGCGGCATACGAAGCGACGATGCGCGGTTTCTTTGGACCGACGGGTGTGCTGGAAAGGGAACGCGGAAAAGATATCGGCAAAGCCCTTCTTCTCGCCTGTCTGTGGGGGCAGCGCGAAATGGGGTATGCCTATGGAATCATCGGCGGGGTGGGGCCGGCGGACTTCTATGCGAAGTGCTGTGGGGCGACTCTCATTCCGGAGAGTACGCCCGGAATCTATACGGACATGCTCAAATAAAGCCTTCGGGCGCCGTAGGCGATGATCCTGCGGCGCTCGCCGCCCGAATCACTTGATGAGGCTCGCGGAACTGCCTTCGCTGATGTCGAAATCTTTTGTCAGCTTGAACTTATGGCAGACATTGCCGAGTTCGTCGTCCGCAAGCCGCATGGCGGTGTCCACATCCGCCCCACTGCCTTTCATGGCCTCCGCATCGTGCAGCGCGCTGGCTGGGTCGGCCTGTACTTTCCCCAGAATCGCGTACACCTGGATGATCTCCGCCTGGATTTTGCCGAGCTGATCGAGGTATTTATTACGCAGGTCGCGGCAGCTTTCCGGTGGCGAGACCTGGTTGAATTCAGCAGCAAGTAGGTTCCACTGATTGCCGATCTCATTGGTGCGCTTGCTCAAATCCTCTAAACGCTTTTTTGCGTCATCCTGGCCGGACCCACCCTGGCCTGGATCCTGATCGAAGTTCAAATAACTCTTGATCTGGTCCACGGGCAGCATTGTCTGCGCTACTGAGAGATCGGCCGACTGCGCATGGATGAGCTGCTTCTTGGTGGCTTCGATCCGTTTTAGAAACTTCAGGTAATCGATCACGTCTTGCGGAGGCGGCGTGTCGGCGGGCACGATCGTAGGCTGCTGCACCGGCGGCGGCGGAGGCGTGTTGTCCGGCGCCTGAACGATATTGGAAGGCACGGATAGGGGCGGCGGGGCCTGCACAAGCGGATTGGGGGTGGGCATGGCCGGTTTGGAAGTCAGGTGCAACACCAGAGCGCCCAGCCCGATGACGGCAAGCGCGAGGGCAATGAGACTCGCCATCAACGGCCGGTTCAAGGAGGGCCTGGGATTGGCGCCGGCAGGCAGGACGCCGGTCGGGTGAACGGCCCCGGTATGAATGGGGGTTCCACAACGGAGGCAAAATTGGGACTGCGCCGGAATCTCCGCCGAGCATCGTGTGCATTTCATACGCCGGACTCCTGTAACCACCCTAAC
>JBBRKX010000304.1:0-6321 GCA_038231675.1 Chthonomonadales bacterium
AACATCATTCCGTTCAATGGACAAACATATCCCTTTGGGCAAACGCTGGTGCCTGCAAATGAAGAAAATATACGAAACGCAAAAGTATTTGTGGATGCGATCAAGCTGGGAGAGTACACGGACATATCCGGCGCATTGCAAACCGCGCTGGCGATGCCTGGCGTCACGCATGTCTTCCTTCTTTCCGATGGCGAGCCCAACCGCGGCATCCGAGACGCAAAACAACTTCGTGTTTGGGCTCAGAGCGTGAATCATGCAAAGACACAGATTCTGACGCTGGCGCTTGGATTAGGCGAGCGATTCCCTGGAATCGCTTTGCTGAGAGGACTTGCCGAAGACAACGGCGGGAGCTTTCGTTATATTAATCTGCGCAAATGATCGTTCTTTCGCAGGTACGCGGCGATTGGAAGTCGAACCATCAAACGCTATCCAAATACGATACGGATCAAGCTCCCAACGAGATCTCATTGCCACGACGAATAGGAATAAGGAACGTAAGCATGCTATCCGGACAAAGAACAAGAGGGTTTGCCGCTATGCTAAGCTTGTCTTATCGCGGAAATCACCTTCGTTCTGAGATTTTCAAACTCTCAGGCAATGTGATGCTTATCGGTTCCATACTGACATTGACCTCATCGCCTCTTCGGTGCGCCGAGTTGGCAAAGTCGGCAATGCATATTCCCTGTATCTTTTGGGCGTCCGACCCGGTGCTCCCGAATGAGACGGTACTGGTGACCGGCGAGGATTTGCAAACCACTACAACAATAACCATCGGACGGATTGTAGACGGACCGTGCACCGCGAAACATGTTGAAAAAGACGCGAATCCCGCGCATTGGCAGAACGTTCCACCGTTGCAGGCAACCGCTCACAGCGTAAAGTTCGTAATCCCTGCTGAATTCAAAACGGGTATCTTTGCGTGCCGTCTGGCAACACCACAGGGCGTCTCCAGAGTGTTCGCGGTGAATAGGCCCGATCCCTGGTGGGTGCAAGGGGATGGGGGCCGATCCGCTACGGCGGGGGGATGGTTACGGATTTGCGGAAAGGCGTTGAGCTTCGGAGGAAAATGCCACGTGCTGCTAACTCCTTCGACGGGTGCGAGCACACTTTTCCCGGCTGTCGCGCTCGATGGATATTCGCTTAAGGTCTCTCTGCCGGGTACTGTTCGTCCGGGGTTGTGCTCCGTTCATGTACACAATGGCTTTGGGGGCGACGGAGGCTGGTCATCGGCGGGTATGGTGGAGATTAAGCGCCCCAAGATATGGCCTTTACGGATTTTCAATGTGATGGACTTCTACGGACCACAGGCGGATGCCGAGATTCGACGGACGCTTGACCGAGGCAGCCCCAGTGAGGACCGAACGGAAGCAATCGAGGCGGCTTTAAAGAAGGCGGAGGTGAATGGGGGGGGCGTCGTGTTCTTTCCAGAAGGCAAATACGCATTTCGCGGAGAGATCCATGTCCCACTGCATACCATTCTTAGGGGAGCGGGTGAAGGCCTCGTTACTCTCTGGTGGGGTAAAGGCGGCTTTGCACTGGACGGTGGCAGCGATGCCAGAAGAATTGAAAACGTGGACGACAATGTGCCATCCCCCCTGATCTCAGGTGCGCAATTCGGGATCGAGGCCATGAGCCTCTACCTTCCTCGCAATCATCAGACCGCAATCAGCGCCGGGGACTCCTTTCGAATGCACAGGGTTCGCATTCGAGTGGATAGATACTGGATTCGGAACGGACAGCGGGAAGAGGGAACGACCGTTCGGATGGGCAACGATGGATCGATTACGGACTGCGATATCGTTGCCAAGGGGGTTGCCTTCTCATTTTCGGATGGGCAATGTGAAATGATTGCGCATAATGTCGTGCAGGCCGGCAAGAGCCACGTTTCGCTGGAGCGTTCCGATGGTGCGATCATCGAAGACAACGACCTTATCAGCGCGGATCCGACCGCTTACATCAATTTGAGTGGCCCTGGCCGCAATATCTACTATGCTCGAAATCGCCATACCAGTCAATTTGTACACCAGTCCGACTTTTCCTGGACCTTCGATGGGACTGGGATGGCGTTCCTGGGTCCATTATCCGCCGTGGATGGCACTTCCATTACCCTTGCGAAAGACCCTACGTATCCCTCTTGGGCTGGTGAGACTGCGGGATTATGGAAGGGCGCGGCGGTCTGCGTCCTGGATGGAAGGGGCGCAGGCCAATATCGCTATGCAACAGCGAATACGGGGCGCAAATGGAAGGTGGATCGTCCGTTCGATGTTGTTCCGGACTCCACATCCGTTGTGAATATCATCCCGTTCCGTGGCAAAGTCCTGGTTGTCGGCAATCGCTTCGAGGACGCGAGCTGGGTAAATATGGGGTATGGCTCCTCCTTCGACGTAGTTTGTGCGAGCAACAGCCTCTACCGCGTAGGAGCGTTGCTGAACGAAGGGCTTCGGGATGTGGAAGGAATCCATGGCTCCTGGTACATCCAGTATTTAGACAATGAGATCTTCGAAGGCCAGACAACCGTTCAGACGAATGCCGATACTCGCAACATGAACTTGTATGCCGGACCGCTTACACGCGCGGCCGTCCATCGTCGCGCTCATTTTCACGCGGACAATGGCGGCCGAATCGATGTAGGCGGCGACTCTGTCGATGTTCTGGTCGAAGACTGCCTTCTGGACAATCCACGAGGAACCATAAGCACGGGAAGAAATGCAACAGGTGTCATGTTTCGAAACAATCGATTCGGCCCAAACCCCGCGCCCCGTTATAGCGGAGATGGATTGTCCCGCGCATTGGTGCTTCCAATGATGCGTTGAGTTTTTTGCGACTGAGCGCGAGGCGATCTGGAATGAAGCATATGAATCGCCCCGCGCAGCCTCCTACTTGCTTAGACTGAAGAGCTCGTCGGTTGTCAAATTGTTATCTTCGTCTAAATCTCCGAGTTGCTGAGCCCGAAAGTCCTTTGCATCGTAGCCGTTCTGGTATCCAAACTTACCGGTTCGATAGGCTGGCGTATGCGCTTTAACGTGCCCATCTATCCATAGAACATTCCCAACGCCGCTATGACGCGCGTGGAAGGTCGGGAAGTCATCCGCAGGAGCGGAGAGGTAGGTATTGGCGGAAAGCACCGGAGAGCCCCCACTCGTGTCGAGGTGCGCGGAGTCGGCCATCTCGACAGTTCGGGCAGGTTCCTGGGCCTGTGCCAGTGCGGCGCTTTGCATGATGTAGTTTCCGTTAGCGTCCTGAGGGTATCCCGGTGCATAGGGCGAAAGATAGTCGGTGTTGTATGCATATCCCGTGGCCCCATACTGTGCAAGAGTCGTGTTTCGAAAGGATGGGCAGGATTGGATTTGCGTGGATTTCATGTAGGGTTGTAGGAGACCTTTTGTTCCATCGTATGTTGTGCCGTCCCAGTATGCCCACCAATAATAATAAGCGTTTGCTTTCGCTCCTCCACTGGAGACCGGCATAAAAGTCTCGTCGTAATCCTGCGTGTACTGCATGCAGCCAAGGCCGATTTGTTTAAGATTGCTCATGCAACTTGCCTGCCGTGCTTTTTCCCGGGCCTGAGCAAAGACGGGAAACAGAATGGCCGCGAGGATAGCTATGATCGCGATAACCACAAGGAGTTCGATCAGCGTAAATCCGTCCCGAGATCTTCGGCCTTTCCGGAAGGGCCTTATCGTTCGGAATCTTGCTGACGATTGAGGGTTCAAATGGCACATAGGTGGGTCCTTTCCGCCTGTAACGCGCAGGCGCACGGTTGGAAGCAAATCACTCCCATTGTCATCGGCCGGCATTCTGGCTCAGGATAGAATCTTATGAGAGATTCCGCTCCATCACAGCTGCGCAACAGCGCCGGAATTGCTTTGCCCACATGGAAGGCTAAGAGCGCACCGGACTTCCCCAATTAAGCGTCTCGTTGATCGAGGCGCACCGATCACACTATTTAAACGTGATTGTCAAGCGTGCTCCGGCGGTACGGAATCTTCGTACGCCGGTTGTTCTCCTTTCCTCTTTTTTTCCGCTTGAGCGGTTGGCAACCGGCAAAAGCCATAAGGGCAATTGCGGCAGCCGTTTTCGCAGCAAAGACCGCGCTGAAGCAAATACTCACGAGAAAGCGCTCCGTCCCGATCAAATACAGGGAAATCATTTGGATCAGGCATGTTCTTTCTCTTGTTCAGCCGTACCATCCGGTTACATCCGGACTTCCAGGTGGGCGACATCCGATGTGGCAGGTGGGAACCTAAAGACTGCATTCCATCGATTCCCTTTGAGTTCGGACACGACGGAGCCTCAAAGCGGTAGGTGGCGGAAGAAGGGAGGGAGAAACAACGCAAAAAACCATCCTGACAAGGATGGTTTTCGTATTGCCCACGACCAGCATTCGCAGGCCGAAACGCTCCACAACCATCACACCCTTTCGCTCGAAGGGGTTCCGTGATGCTATGCAGGTGGGTGGTCGGACTTCCTCCCTGAGTCTATCGCAGAGGTTACCGTAGCGGCACTGTGCCGGATTTGCACCGGACTTCCCCCAACAAGGCCGACTCCAACGGTCGGCTCCCGCACAACGATTTCATTTATACTACAAACGGGATTATGCTCCTTTTTCGGATTTCTGTCAACCTGTAACCACGTCGATGGCTATGATCAACCATTCAAATAATCGCCCTCCTTAACTTTCTGAATTGGGTCGTTAATTTCTAAGTATCCATTTTGTGTTCGATACACCAGTCAGGGTATGCTATAGGGGCTGCGTATTCACCGGAACCGATGTTTCCTTCATACCAGGCATGCTAACGCGCCATTACCTCATGGGGTGTTGGAACAAGGAAGAGCGAAACCACCCGGGCGCTTGTTCGTAGTGCGTTTCGGAATGGAAACTGCATCCTTTCCGGTATGAGACGCTTGCGGCTGCGTTCGGAACCCAAATATTGCCTGGAGATAGAATGTTTTATGAATACTGGAGATAGCGGCGCGACAGAGATGCTTGCGAATCTGAGCGCGGGATCCATCGTTCTTATCGCATTAGCGCTCACGATCCTTCGTATTTTATTGCTGAGTATCAAGACGACCCGGAATAGAGGAAGTGAGCCCGAGGTCGTTCCCGCCGCGCGCTCAGTCGCGGACATTCTTGAATCGGTGACAATGGCCGGCATCCTGGTGTTCCTCATTATTCGACCGTTTTTTGCACAGGCATTCTTTATCCCGTCTGCCTCCATGGAAAACACCATTCTAGGTCATGACACCGGCACGGACCCACAAACTAATCTGACATATACGGATACAGTGCACGATCATCTTTTTGCAAATAAATTGATCTATCGATTTCACGAGCCTCAACGTGGCGATATCGTAATTTTCAAAGCTCCCCCAAACGCCGATTCTGAAAGTACATCGCGCGGACTGCCGGGCAAGGAAAATACGCTCATCAAACGACTTATCGGAATCTCCGGTGACACTATCGAAGTGAAGCGCGAAAATTCCGATCAAGGCGGAGAGTCAGGACTGGTTTCGGTGGTTTACCGAAATGGTGTCCGACTTGTCGAGCCCTACATTCGTGAGCCCATGAGTCCGGAGCAACGGCCCGACGCTACATTTGCAGTGGGGCATCCTTTGAAGCTGGGACCAGGTCAGCTATTTGTGATGGGAGATAATCGCAACTTCAGTAATGACAGCCGATTCTGGGGTACGTTGGACCGGAGTCGGGTAATGGGGAAAGCAAGCGTGATCTTTTACCCCTTCAACCGCATGCGCGTACTTCACTAAACCCTGCGGCTCCACGCATTCAAGCTCGCCCTGGAATGCGAATCCTTTCAGTTCCTGTAAACATTTAAAGTCCCAAGCCATTCTATCCACGCGGATGGAATTGGTGAAGAGGTGAAAGATAGAGTACATGACTGCTGGCCTGAATAACGATGGTAAGGACTTGTTGCTACGGCGCGATGTTGTCGCGGGCGCTATCAAAATAATGTTCGCCGCTTCGGCTATTCCCATGTTGGAAACCCACGCCGCAGCGTCTGACGATCGCGGCTCTTATCGTGCTATCAATATCATGAATTTCATCCGAGCCGAGGAACCTCGTGACAGGACCGATTTGATGGAGCCTGTACGCCAACAGATGGCTCTGATTAAGGCTCACAAGTTCCCGGCCACCTGGCTGCTTCAGTACGATGCGCTGGTCGAAGGCCCGTTCGTGGAGTTCCTGAAGTCAGAAATGCCGGCTAATCATGAGGTAGGAGTCTGGTTTGAGATGAATCGGAAGATCTGTGACGATGCCGGCATTGCATGGCGCGGGAATCCGAACTGGGAGTGGGATTACCA
>JBBRKX010000305.1:0-6309 GCA_038231675.1 Chthonomonadales bacterium
CCATGAGCATTGGAGCCGAGTTCAAAACTTTTGTCCTTCGCGGCAATGTGGTGGACCTTGCAGTCGGCGTCGTGATCGGGGCCGCGTTCGCCGGGGTGGTGACTGCGTTTACCAAGGATGTTATTACGCCATTGATCGGCATTCCCGGTAAAATCAGCCTGGGTGACATTTCATATTCTGTCAATGGAAGCAAGTTCTTGATTGGCGAGTTTCTAAACGCCGTCATCAGCTTTTTGCTTATTGCGTTGTCTGTATTTTTTTTGGTAGTTCGTCCCGTGAACTGGCTCATGGCGCGCAGAAAAACCGAAACGGCCGTGGAGCCGACAACGCATGAATGCCCGTTTTGCTTATCGAGCGTCCCACTACGTGCGACGCGTTGCGCGTTTTGCACATCCGAGATTGTTGCGGGCTAGCACCACGGAATGCAAACCATTCGATCATCCGCGCAGAACAAGCACATCGTAGGCCGGTATAGTCCGTTCGCCCGAGATCGTTTCGCCGGTAAGGAGATCGGTGGCTTCGCGGTGCAGATGGACCGTCTGCCGATCTGAAGTGTAATTGAGCAGAAAGACGGTACGTTCGCCGGTCTCCCCTGCACGGATCGCAAGCTCGATCTCAAGTGGAAGCGTGACAAGGTCGCCCGCCGGCGAGGTGAGCGCCAGATGCTCGGCCAGTGCGTTCGCCGTTTGCGGGGTGAAGACGCCGCCGAAATAGAAGGCATTGCCTTTTCCCCATGCTTTCCGCACGAGCGCGGGTTTGCCGGAATAGTGCGCCGCGTCCTCATCATAAGTGGCGAGGACCTCCACCTCCGAGTTCTCTGGGGCCAGAATATCGTTGAACGGTCCCGACAGGAGAGGAGCGCCGCTCCGACCCGCTTCCTCCCATAGCAAGGACGGCTGTGCCTGATAGGGTCCGATCCGCGTGAACTCCTCCACCGTGGCGCCGCACAGGTCCGCCACGGCGCCTGGGAACGGACGCATCGGACAGTGACCGTGTGCATCCTTATACCCCGTACGGCAAGCGAACACAATGTTCCCGCCCTGTTTCACATAAGCCTTCAGCAGATCCGCTGTCGTATCCGTTAAGATCGTTGGATGCGGGTAGATCAAGGTACGATACCGTTTCAGAGCGTCCAGATCGGTCTCAGGACGTAAATAAGTGACGTCGACAGGGACATGCCGGTGTTGGAGCGCCCGATACCACGCAGCCACACTCTGTCGCTCGTACGGCCCATGCCATGTGTCCAGCCCGCCGTCCCACTCGTTGTCATAATCCTTGACGATGGCGATGTCCGCCTGATACCGCGTCCCCACAACCGCGGGGCTCAGTAGTGCAACCTCCTGTCCCACAGTAGCGACTTCTAAGCAGCGACGGTTCGGCTGATTGTGATATTCGTTGATGCCGTGCCAGTAGATCTCCGTTCCGACTGTCGCGGTGCGCCAGCGGAAGTACAGCACCATGTCCGCTCCATGGGCGATCGACTGATAAGTCCAGAGCCGGATCTGTCCGGGGCGGGGCGTGGGCTGTTCGATCCGATTGACCCATCCTCCAGGCCCGGATTGCTGCTCCATAACGCAGAACTGAGGAGAGATATCGCGGATGATCGCGAGATTGTAGCCCCAACGGCGGTCGAAAAGAGGATGCTCGCCGTCCTCCTTCATCACGGTCGAAAAATGCGGATAGGAGTCGTAGGAGAAGAAGTCCAGCGTTTCTTCCGTCAGTCGATGGTTGTCCAGATGCCCGAAGAGACCGTTTGTGGTGACGAAATGCGTTGTATCATGTGCCCGGATCGCTCTGGATTGAAGGGCCGCGAAAGCGATGGCGGAGTCCGAAATAAAACGTTTCTGATCCAGCGCCTGATGGGGGTTGGGGGAGTCCGAAGGCGTCGGGCGCGGCAGATGCACCTGTTCCCAATCCGTATAGGTCTGGTCCCAGACGATTGCGCCCCACGCCGCATTGAGTTGTTCCAGTGTGCCGTAACGCGCCTTCAACCAATCTCGAAACGCGATATGATCGGCGGCGGCATAAAAGACGGCCACTTCGCAGTTCAGTTCATTGTCGATTTGCCAGCCCAGCAGCGCCGGATGGTCCTTATAATGCGCCGCCATTCGATCGGCGATTCGGGTGCAGAGTTCCTGGAAGATCGGCGCGTTATAGGTGTAGTGTCGCCGCTGACCGTGCTGATAGACGATTCCGGTCTGCGAGACATTCAGGACCTCCGGATATCTGTGCGTAAGCCATGCAGGCGGGGTCGCGGTAGGGGTGCCGAGAATCACCTGCAGTCCATGTTCGTGCGCCAGATCCATTACCCGGTCGAAGAAGTCGAATGTGAAGCGTCCCTCTTCCGGTTCGAACAACGACCAGGCGAACTCCGCAATTCGGATAACGTCGAGTCCCATGTCGCGCATCCGGTGAAAGTCATCCGCCCAGAGGGTTTCCGGCCAGTGTTCCGGATAGTAGCATACCCCTAACCGAAAGCGCGACGTGTGCAACGATGTAGACATGCAAATACTCCCCTGAGTGGGCGACCCAATGGCGGCCCATCGATTTCGGTTAGTCTCCACGAAGTTCCGGCGAACCGCCCCTTATTTGCGTGACAGCCTGGCGTTGGCCTCACGCACCATGCGCAGCATATAGCCGCGATCGTTTTCAAAGGTCACGTTCCAGTCTTTTTCCATGTCTGATTTGTGGAACACCCAGAACGCGGCAAGGGGCACGCGCTCCTTCACCACGGCATCCAGCATGCGTTGAAAACGCGCCCGCTGCTCATTCGAGTTGCCCTCTTTACGCTGGATTCCGAACTCGCCCAGGAAGAGGGGTTTATGCAGCGCAGTCGCCATGCGACTCATCAGTGCAAGTGCTTCCTCAACCGTGGAAGTATTGCCGGGCATCGGCTGTCCCACCTCAGGCGTATAGATGTGGACCGAGACGGTATCGACAGGATCTGGGTTGTCCCGTTTCAGCACCAGAGCGGTCTCTGCCAGCGTGTCCCGAGCCCAGTTGTGCGCCGAGCTATTGTGGAAAGAGGCGGCGCGAGGGATGGCGTTACCGGTAGTGATCAGGCGGTCCTTGTCGTAGAGGCGGACCGTTGCAGCGAATACGGTGACCGCCGTGTGAAACGATGCCGCCGTAATCACATCGTCGGCCGTCCGATGATCCGGAGTTCCCAGCGCGGGCACGACAGCCTGGACAAAGCCATTTTTAAATGCGTCCGGAAGGTCGACATCCAGGTTGTACTCGTTTCCAAACTCCCATCCCCATATCGCCGGGGAGTCACGGTAGCGAAGCACCATGTCGGTGGTGTACTGTTTGATGAAAGCGATGGATTTGCTTCGGGGGTTCGCCTCTTCGTTCAGGTGCTCGCCCACGAGATCCGGCACGGTCTGCGCTGCCCAGAAGAGGTCCGGTATCAGGCCGAGATGCGCCTTTTCCGCCGCTCGTACAACGCGGTCCATGCGCTGAAAATAGGCGGCCTTATCGGTACGGTACAGCTTCCATCCGCCAGGCCAGTAGGAGCCCGCCATGAAACGGATAAAGGGAACACCACCATCGGACAGTTTCTGGAACTGCTCGGCGAACTCATTATTTGCGGGATCCTGAAGAACAGCGTCGAAGGCATCGAAGTAATTGGCTCCCACGCCATGATAAGGCTTCCCGGCGTGCATCAGCACGCCATGGCGCACATACAGGCCTGAGGGCCACGCGAGGGTAGCTTTCCTCACCGCATAAGCAGAACAACTCGCGGCCGAGGTGAGCAGTAGCAGCCCTGCTACGGCTAAAGCGTTACACAGTCCAACCTTCACGTTGCATGCTCCTTGCGCCTTTAGCGATGTTTCAGCGTGAATCCTCTGGGCGCCGCAGTGACTTCCAACCCGTCTGAGAAACGTATATCGACCGGTGCAAGCGTCATATTATAGACCACATAGGTGCGAGTCGCGCCCTTGTGAAAAACCGCGTAAAGCGGCGTATCCGCAGTCACCGTGCGGTCCACCTCGCCAAGCGCGTCCAAATTGTGAATCCAATGGTATGTGTTGGCCTTTGCGTTGCCGGCTTCCGGCGTAATGGTAGTCGCACGGGCATCGTATAGTCGAAGAGCATCCTTTGGATCGACGAGAGCACGGTACATCCAGATGAGGTCGGGCCATTCGTCCCAATGATCGCTTCTCTTTTCCGCCACCATCGCGTCATAATTGCGACGCACATAATCGGGATAGCGACCCAAATAAAGCGATCCACCGTGGAACGGCATAAAATTGATTCCATGCACGTCTTCCGGTTTACTCGAAAACCAGGTCTCATTGACCATTTTGGCGCCCCATACCATGGTGACCACGGAAGGGGTGTACGCCTTCGGCCGGTTCTGGCGGAGGACATCGAACCAATAGTTGTCGATACTTTCCATCTCCGTGGTGTACAGGCAGATACCCAGATCTCGCAGGGCATGGTCGCCGATTGTCTCGCCGAGGAGGATCATTCCGGTCCAGGCATTCATCGCCTCGGACGAGGATTCCTGGTTATTGCCATCGGCGAACCGCGCAAGACCCGAAGCCCACGAATGGCCGGCGTAGGGATCGAAATTGCGCAGATAGGGGAACATCCTGTCGCTTCGGTCGCCGGAGGCAACATCGCGCTGCAGTAACCGGATCATGCCACCCCAGCGGGCATCAGAGGCCCAGGAAGGGTCGTGGCGGGCGATCTCCGCCGCCGCGCGTAAGAAGTACCCATAGTGGAAGTGATGGTCGTTCAACTCGGTGTCGCTGCCATATCCTGCGGGATATCCAATAAGCGTTCCCCATACCCTGTTGTAGTAAAAGAGACCGGAGGACCTGGGCGCCCCTTGTGCATTTGTCGCTCTGAACCACTCTTCAAGGCGGAGCTTGAGGGCAGTCAGGAGACGTGTCTTCGCCGGGATGTCGTTGATCTGTTCGGCGATAGGAACGACGGAGGCGATCCGGCCAAGGGCCTTGCCTTCCCAATAGGTGTCGCGTATAGGTCCCAAAGCGTTTGCGGCCTCTTCGTTCACGAGACGGCGGAGCATAGTATGATCGGCGCTTCCGGCGTCCGGGAGGGCCGGAAGCACGCCGGGATAGGTGAGGCGTATTGTAAAGCCTGCTCCCGCAGCCAACTTCATCGGCCCGCAAATGCTGTTGTAGCCGTCGCCTCCTGGACCTGTCAGGAGCAGAGGGGTGATGGCGTGTCGCCACTGATGCGGATAGAGCGCAAAGAGCGTTCCAGCGTCCTCGCCTTCGTAGGCGTGTAACGTAGCATGGAAGTGGGTGGTTACCGAAGAGGACTTTGCGTCGTAAACCCATTCCGCCGCTGTCCCGATCACATGATTGTAAGCATAATGGCGAAACCGCACCAGGGTTTGCGGCGAGGGGTCCGGCAGAACCGCGAGTGAGAAATAGGATTTGCCATGCAGATCGCAGGTAAAGAGGCGCTCCGTCCGATTCCATGTCGCGCCGGTAGGACCGAAGAGCGCATAGTATCTACGGTTGACGGTGATACCGAGAACCGGGGAGCTTGCATCACCATACCATACCGTCGGCGTGGAGGCAAAAGAGACGGTCGGGTCGCCACCCTCATACCGCGCAAAGACGAAAGGGGAGCCGTGCCCGAAGGAGACATGCATCCGGGCGGCACCGCTCAGAAATGCGGCGGTAACAAACCAGTCGCTGAAACTGTCGAGGCGTGCGTCCGGAAATGTGGTTTGCGCTGAATGACCGAGGGTGAGGTCGTTTCCGTCCCCCGGCATCCCACCGAAGATGCCGACTTTATTGGCTGAGATATCCGGGCCGGGGTAGGCGACTCGCATTCCCGCAGGGGTCGCTTGCAACGCAAGGGGATGGGCGAACATCGGTTCTGAGAAGGGGGTCGCGACGAGGGAGGTCCACCAGTCGTTGGTAGGGATTGGTCCCTTGACATTGTCCGACTTATAAAGGGTCGGCGGTGGTTCATGATCCCCGGCAGCCAACGCGGTCGTGTAACTCCCTGCGCCTACGTGCACGATCCCACCTGCCTGTCCTAAGGCCGGGCCGTAAGCCAGCGCCAGTGCGGCCATGAGTATCGGTATGAATCGTGTTTGCCCCACGCAACGTCTCCTTACTTCCTCAAATGGCGCACAGGGCGATCGGCGGTTCCTCTGCATTGCTGTAAGAATATTATAGCATGTGCGTCCTTTCCCAATGAGGTATCTTCTCCCGCGCCCGGTAACGCAGGAATGTCCGGGAAGCGTACCGAAAGGCGATCATTATCAACGGTTGGTAACAGGCGGATAGGGAGGTAAAGTCCCTCCCATCGTCTCCAGGG
>JBBRKX010000306.1:0-6306 GCA_038231675.1 Chthonomonadales bacterium
AATAAGATGAAACTTCCCGCGATGGTTGAAAACGAAGTCAAGCTTCAGTCGTACCCTGCTGGAACCACCATCTTCTCTTCCGAAGACCCTGGAGACGTGATGTACCTTGTCAAATCCGGTGAAGTGGACATTATTGTAGGAGATCACATTGTCGAAACGGTGGTGCCGGGAGACATTCTTGGGGAGATGGCGCTCATAGACAGGGAGCCCCGCAGCGCGACTGCCCGGGCGAAGACCGACTGTGCGCTATTGCCGGTGAATCAGCGACAGTTTACCTTTATGGTGCAGGAGACTCCGTTCTTTGCTCTTGAGGTAATGCGCACCATGAGCCGGCGTCTGCGCAGCAAGAATCATGGGATGTGAAACTCCAGCCGTTCAATTCATCTAAATTCCATTCCTCGTATATGTGGGGAAGTAATGTCCCATTCACCCGTTGGTGAGGGAGCCGTTCGGCCCAGGCTTCCGCCTTCTCCAATGCCGATCAGCCCGGAATCGGTCTCCACGGTTACGAGCATGTCGCTCTGGTTGAAGGTCGGATTGGGCTGCGGCGGTCGATAACAGCGGATCCCCTTGATCTTCATAGGGTCCTCGATGATGTCCTGTCACTCCGTGGGCAAAACGATATCGGTTGGAGGCTTTCCGGTCGCCGGGCGCTGGATCTTATCGCCGTATTTCACGCCTCCATCCTGGAAGCCGCCGCCTCGCAAATAGAACCGTTTCCCTACCTTCCCCGCGTCATAGTCCGTGCGGCTCTCTTTCCCCGTATGCGTAAATACTGCGGAGGTCAGTTCCGTCCACGTCCCATCCGTCGTTTTGATCCACTGGTTGCCGAACTCCGCCAGTCGTTTCCGCTGACCGTTCGGCGCGTTCCAGTCCTCGTCGAAGGAGTACAGGCCATGCAGATACGCGCCGTCTTTGGGAGCGCGGAAGCGCGCAATCAGGCCCCAATGATTCTTGTCCGGGAAGAAGAAATAGCCCGAGTATACTGTTGCCGATCCATCCGGTTTGGCCGATACCAGCAGCTTATAGGTGTTCCCGGTCTTCCATGGATAGACGAGATGACTGTGTCCGCCCGTGCCTTCATTGCCGAAGCTATCCGCGAATACGCCGTCGCCTTTGGCAAGCAGGCGCACGCGATTGTCCTCGCCCACTTTGCCCCGGTCCACTGCTTCCGTCCCACTGTCCCAGACTGAGAAGATAATCCGCCGCTCGCTGGGACCGTTGACCTGGATACCAAAATAGCCCCGATGCCATCCACAGACCTCGTAGTAGGACCATAAAGGATCCGTTTTGGCCGTCACTTCTCCATAAAACCAGGCGACTTTCGCTTCCTTTGAGATCGGGTAGTGAAGGTGAACCGAAGGTGCTCCCCGCTGTTCGGGCAGCAGATTGAAATGGGCATTTTGGGCGGCCGGCCCGCTTAGATCGAGCGTGTCCACGTCGCCAAATGTTTTTCCCTCCCGGGAAAGCCCTTCCAACGCAATGCGGTAATATCCAGATGACGGGATGTCCACCGCGCCAAAGGCGACCGTAACCGCCTCACCCGTATCCGAGGCCTTTGCCGTGGCATCGAGGGATTGTTTAGCAACCGTCAAACGCAGATGCGATGACGTGCGCGCGGGAAGGCGTAGCGTGACCGCAAGAGCTAGCTGCCCTGGAGTGATCAGCTTCCCATACCAGACCACCTGGTTTTTCGGGTCGCTCCAGCCCGTCACGCCCCCCTCTTTCGAGATGTCGAGCGCCTCCATATTGGGCTCGCTGTATGCGGTGAACCCGGGCACACGTAGCACGGATTCCGTCTGCCCGCCGAGCGTTGCTCCTGGAAGGAAAAGACAGAGAGAAAGCAGGCAGCCAGGCCAGTATAACGATCTAAGTTTCAATAATCACCTCGATATCATTTTGATTCAGCGGCCGACAGTGTCCGCCTTGCCCTACGGGTCGCCGTGTTGCGCGCATGAGGGAATGAGAAGACTATCCCGAGCTCCAACCGCGTCTCCTGCCGGCCTCAACAACGATTGGGATGCATCCTGCAGTACGCCTGCGGCTCTCAACAGGTAGGCATGACTCTTCTCCTGTTCAAGCCGCTCTTCCAACAACAACAGAGACTCTTGCGCGGCTGCGGCGATCAGATGCTGGTTTCTCCTGAATGGGAACCGTTACGCGTACGTCGGCTCGCCCTAAGGGAGCCGTTAACCGTAAAGCACGTTCGACCGAACGTATGGCGGCGTCCACAGGCCCTCGTGGATAGCTTGCATGTATGCCATAACGCAGACGAATACCTGCCTGGCTACCTTCCTGTTCCCAATAATATACGCTCTCAGGTGACGTCTCATACTACCATCGATGTTTATCAGCCTGATCACACTTTAAAACCGACAGTCGGTATGCTCAACATGTTCGAACACAATGATGGTAGCATAGATTTCGAAGCCGCAGGCAACGCAGTCTTTCCAGGCAACGCAGTCTTTCCAGGCATCGCCTGGTCCAGTAAAGTATTCACTTCTGGTGAATACGATCATCAGATCATGTATACGTCGGCAAAGCAGAATGATGGAAAGCAGTTGCCTGGTCGGAATGACCCGGTTTTCGGGCCGGGCACATCATCGATATCATGATGAACCGGGTATCGCGAAGGAACAAAGGAGATTTGAATGAAACATTGCTTACTGCTCCCGGTCGTGATGTTTCTGGTTGCGGCAACTCTCACCAGCGCGCAGATGCCTCAACCGCACGATAGAATCAATCATCATAAGCCAATTACAGATCCAGCGATTCTTGCCATAATCGCCGCGCGGGCAGCCAGACAGCAAGAATCGGCCGACCTATTAAGAGAGGCAAGGGGAGCCTTGAAGAGGGGCGACTTTCCCAGTGCATTTCCTCTGCTTCAGCAAGCCCTGAGTCTTGATCCGGACGATGGCGAAACCCGCCTGATGCTGAGTTTTTTCTACGTGCAAAAAGGTCAGCCCGACAATGTCATCGCTATGTTGAAACCCATTATCTATCCTTTGGATAACAATCCGGATAGTGTCGGTAATGAGATCTCCACACGGATGATCTACACCCTGGCCCTTCTTGATCGCAATGCATGGCGCGATGCGGTGGCCAGCTATGATAAAGCATGGCATCCTGACCCTAGCACACTTCTCCCCGGTCACTCCCCATCTCATGTATGGGATTTACCCGGAGGTGGGCCGGTTCACCCATGGCCTGACCCGCAATTCAGCGCGGATAAAGTCGACTATTCAGGCCTGCGTGCACAGGCCCATCTGGTGCTTGGCTCGACATTACCAGGATTTATGGAGGAGAAATACCAGTTCCCCTATATGCTCCAACATCTACGGCAGGTATTGCTAATCAATACCACCTCCCTGGACGCCAACTTCATTTCCGGATGGCTTCTTGGTAAGATGGAGCGTTTCGATGACGCTCGAGTGGCATATGCGTCTGCAGAACAGTTGGGATCGCCTGCTGTACAAAAGGAGATTAACGTTGAACTCAGTAAGTTGAAATTCAAGGAAGACGGGTTAAAGCGGTACCAGGCGCAGCAGGCAGCCATGGCGGCGAAAGCGAAGTAAGCACCTGAGGCATGGTCCGGACAGCGCTGTATTGTACCGCCAGGCGAATAGTTAGGGGCACGTCTCTAAACCCGACGTGTCCCCTATCCCGTTCTACCATCGCTGGGCTTATTATCAAATGCCCGGCATTTATCCGGCCGTAGGAATGCCATTCCAACGACGTGAAAATTGCGGAGAAATTTATCTCGTCGTATCCAACCTGGACGAAGCAGAATGTTCACCATCCACGCCCAAGGTGGTTCCGACCGTAACATCTCGGTCTAGAACCAGTTGCCACTGAAGAAGCCAGAAGAGGACAAATATCAGGCTGCAGATGACATAGCCGCGCTCCGTTGGACCGCCTACGCCATTAAAAACGAACGCTAGCCCGGCCGGTACGATCCAGGAAAGCAGCAAAGATACAAACAGCCCGAGTTTCCACGCGACTCCGCGCAGGGAGGGTTTTCGTATTCCGTAATCGATCAGCCCATAAACAATCAATATGAGGACGGCAACATCATAGTTGCGATGATAGAAGAGCAGCAAGGCAGCCGTGACAAGCGCGGCCGCTTCCAGTGGATCGATGTCCCGTCTTGCGCCGGATTGCCGGCGGCGAAGGCCAAATGCGAGTGCGACTGCAATGCCCACACATATTATGATGTTCGCTACTGCGACAGTCTTCCTCCGACGACCGAGAAGAAGCACAAGCAATCGCGGCGCATGGACCAGCGTCTGGGGCATCCACCTAGGATCAGAGGTCAGCGCGTCGTAGGAGCTTCCAGGCCGGGTTTCGCGCGTCACGACTGTTCGATATGCATGCACGGTATTCGCCGGACCGAACGGGAGAGCAAGAACGATATTGAGGAAGAGAAACGTGGCAATCGCGACTCCCGCCGCTTTCCAGTTGCGCCGGTAAACCAGCACGGCAATAAAAGGGAACGAGAGCGTAAATTTGGCAAGGGCCAATCCGATAAGCACGCCTCCCGCAACTTCTTTTTGCCAAGCTAAAGCAAGTAAGGCGGCGGCCAGACAGGCACTGATAAGCAAGGTGGACTGCCCGAGGAGCAGAACGCTGTGGACGGCGGGAAGCCAGCAGCAATATGCGGCGAACAATATGCGGGCCTCCAGTGGCCAGGCTCGCGCGGCTGCGGTCGTCAGACAGAGGATGCAAACGGCGAGCGCGACGAGGTTCCAGGCGTCCATTGCGCGGAGGGCGAATTGCGGCGGCGCCAGCGAGGGCGGGAGCGTCAGGAGCGCCATACTCGGCGGGTTCACAAACCCGGACATCGTGGTGCCGGGATCGACGCCGGTAGGCTTCCCATCCGCCCGCCATTCCGCTTTCATCCGGTCCCAATCGTAGGCGTTCTCTCCCTTCACGATCAAGCGCGGCGCATAGTAGAACAACCCATGATCGCGCCAGCCATCCATGTGGGCGACTTCCCGCAACAGCGAGAGCAGGGAGAAGCCCAGGACAAACCAGCACACCAACAGACTGAGGCGTCGAGACATGGGCCGGACGGTCCTTTGCAAACGGAATCTGGAACTGCGGCGCGCCGAATGCCATGCCACGTCATTCCATTGTACTCCGAATTCTTCCGTCCGGGCTTATATCATGCCTTAGGTGCGGTCTCAGGCGCAGGCGACGGGCGCAGGATGCGCGCCGCGCAGACCTTGAACTCAGGCATTTTCGAGGTGGGGTCCAGCGCGGGATTGGTAAGTAGATTGGCGCGCCCATCCCCTCCCCAGTGGAAGGGCACAAACAGAGTATCCTGCCGTATGGTCGACACCACCCTGGCCTTCAGCGTCGCTTCCCCTCTTCTGGTGCCGACGCAGATCCATGTGCCGTCCTCGATTTCCAGGCGTTGCGCCAGGGCAGGATGAATCTCGACGAACGGCTCCGAAACGAGTTTTTGAAGCGCTTCTACCCGCCTTGTCTGCGCTCCCGACTGGTAATGCGCCATCACGCGCCCGGTCGTCAGATAGAACGGATAGTCATGATCCGGCTCTTCCGCCGCCGGGCGATACGTCACCGCATGGAAACGCGCTCGCCCATCTTCTGTCGCGAAGCCATCCAGGAATAGGCGCGGCGTGCCGGGATGTTCTTCGGACGGGCAGGGCCAGAAGATGCCGTCCTCCGCGATGATGCGCTCGTAGGTGATGCCGGCGTAGTCCGCGACGCCGCCCGCGCTGGCACGTCGCAGTTCGTCGAATATGCTTCTTGGATCGGAAGTGAAATACTGTCCTTTACCCATTTTTTGCGCAATCGCGGTCAATATTTCCGAATCAGTCCAGACCCCTTCCGGCGGTGCGGTCGCCTGACGACGGAGCAGGACGCGCCCTTCGAGGTTCGTCATCGTGCCTTCCTCTTCGGCCCACGGGGCCGAGGGCAGCACGACGTCGGCGAGCCGGGCGGTCTCCGACAGAAAGAGGTCGGACACCACGAGCAGATCGAGGGAGCGGAGACGCTCCTCGACGTGGCCCGCGCGCGGGGCCGAGACCACGGGGTTCGATCCCATCACGAGGAGCGCCCGGACGCCGCCCGGCTCGCCCATCGTCTCCAGCAGCTCGTAGGCCGAGCGACCCGGCCCCGGCAGGTCGGCTGCGTCCACGCCCCACACGGCGGCCACGTGGGCGCGATGGGCCGGGTCGTCGATCTTACGGTAACCGGGCAGCTGATCCGCCTTCTGTCCGTGCTCTCGCCCGCCCTGCCCGTTGCCCTGCCCCGTGAGGCAGCCGTAGCCGCAGCAGGGCT
>JBBRKX010000307.1:0-6305 GCA_038231675.1 Chthonomonadales bacterium
GGTTCAGCGTATCGAACGTCGTTTCCGCGAGCAATAGGTCTACGCCCGCTTCCACCAGCGCCGTAACCTGTTCATAATATGCGGCGAATACCTGGTCGAAGGTAACCTTCCGGAAGCCAGGATCTTCCGGATCGCCAGACATAGATAGCGTCCGATTCAACGGCCCGATCGCTCCAGCGACAAACCGAGGACGTGAAGGATCGCGGAGCATCGCTTTATCGACTGCCCGACGTGCAACAGTGACCGCCGCGATGTTCATTTCGCGCACGTCCGCTTCCAGCTCATAATCCGCCATACTGATCGCATTGGCGTTGAATGTGTTGGTCTCGATAATGTCCGCGCCCGCATCGAGGTACTGCGAATGGATCTCTTCGATGATGTCGGGGCGCGTAAAGACCAACACATCGTTATTGTTCAAAAGATCGATGGGATGGTCCAGGTACCGCTCGCCACGATAGTCGGCTTCCTGGAGATGGTACCGCTGCACCATCGTGCCCATGGCTCCATCAATAATGAGTATTCGCTCGCGCAGGAGGTCGGCTATCGGGTGGTCACGTTCCATTTCTTACTTACGCCTCTCTTCCCGTCATCGTACCGATACGATATTGGGGCATTGGATCCTCTATCCGCAGTTGCCCTCAGGCAACGTGATTCAACAATATTTCCTTCATTTCCGGCTCCCACAAATTGGGATAGCCGTCTCCACCCTTGCTCCGTCAAAGCGATTAAACTCGCCTGAACCTCAAGATGATAAGGGGCTCTTTATTATACCTTATGGCTTTTTGGGCATTCATGACGACCAAAGGCCTATCCGCCAGGTTGGGCGGATAAGCCTTCTGATAGGCGCGGCAGCGAAACGGAAGCGAAACCTGTGCTTGGAAATTCGAGGAGTCATGCGGTCACATTAGGGATGCTTTGCCCATTTAGGGAAAAGGGGGAGAAAAAAGGACGGCAAACGCAAGAATATGGTGTTCGCCAACGCCTCGCCTTAGAGTGCCGAGACGCGCATTTCCAACGCAATGATAGCCGCACCGTGGCCCGGGAAATGGATGTCGAGTTCACTACTGACTGTGGGCCCGAATTGCACCCCCACAAACGCTTTTCCGCTGATGAAGAGATTTTCCTGCCAATATGGCCCGATGCCCAGTCCCGCGTAAGGAGCATACCGGCCGCCCCAATGCGGCGAATATATCTGATCGACAGTAAAGGCGAATGTTGTGCCGGGATAGCCGCCGAAACTGTGCGCGTTAAACGCGGCCAGAACATCCCCGTCCAATCGTGTTATCAGTTGGGGAGAAATAGACAATGAAGGAATCGTAAAGTCGATGCCGCCCGCAAAACCAAGGTTGGGAGCGAGTGCCATGCCGGCGCGAAAGGAGACAAATGGCGCTTTACTGTCGCCAAATCGCGTGGGTTCCCACCGTGAAGAGCACGTCGGAAACATACCGGCTTCCCATGCGTGTTTCCGGCCGGCATCGAGGTTAGCGCGGTCGGACGCCGGTAATTTGGCCAGGGGATGAGAAATCATCAGCAGGGTGCCGGAAGATGGCGCGGCGTGGGCTGTAATCAATGCGGTTGCAAAAATGCAGCCCAGGAAAAAGGGCATGGCAATACCTACTAACTGCCGGTTACACACAGGGCTAAGGAGGCGCATAAGCTACTTTCTAATATTATCTGGTTGGAATATATGGCCGATCAGCAAACATGCGCGAAGTCGATTCTCACGCCCCCATCTGTGTAATGCGCCCGCCCGTCACCGGAAGATAGGCCCCCGTCACATAGCCGGCCAGGTCACTCAGAAAGAAAGCGCAGGCATTTCCGATCTCATCCGCGCTTCCGTGCCGTCTCAAAGGAACCGAACGCGCAAAGTTGATCGAAGCCTCGGACGTCGTGTCTACCTTCTCATCCGCCATCCAGCCTGGCGCCACCATATTGACGGTGATATTTTCCGGACCAAGCTCGCAGGCGAGGGAGCGGGAAGTTCCGACCATGGCGCCCTTGCCCGCCATATAGACCGACCATTGCTCCGGCGCCATGTTCCAGAGTTCCGTGACAATATTGACGATACGGCCCCCGCCGTGCTCCTTAAAGACCGGGCGCACGGCGACTATGGAATTGACCACGGCCTTGCACCCGAAATCGAAGGCGTTGGAATAGTCATCGATCGTTACTTCGGAAAGGGCGCCATTCTGCCTGCCGCCGAGAGCGTTGTTCACCACGCCCTCAAGGCTTCCGAATGTGCCGACGATTTCCTTAACCATAGCGGTGAAAGCTTCCGGATTCCGGACATCGGCCTGAAACGCCCGGGCTTTTCCGCCAGCCGCTTCGATCGCCGCCACAACCGCTTCCGCCTTGTCTTTGCTACTTCCGTAGTTGACGGCGACGCGCGCACCCTCGCGGGCGAGCACCTTGCAAATGGCTGCGCCGATGCCGCGTCCTCCACCCGTCACCAACACTACACGGCCTTCCAAAAGCATCCTATGTCCTCCCGGCAATTCATTGGCCCTTATTTCGATTTACCGTGAGACAACTCCTTCGCTCCTTACGTCGTTTCGCCCCATTGGTCACGCCCGCTTGAACTGCTTGTCGAGCTCATGGAATGAAACGGTGACGACGATCGGGCGGCCGTGCGGGCAAAGATAGGGGTTCTCCGTCTCCGCCAACTGCTCAAGCAACCCCGTCATCTCCTCTATATTCAGGGGATCGCCCGCTTTGACAGCCATCTTGCACGCGTTCGTTATGGTCACATGCTCTTGTTGCACAAGCAATCTTCGCGATACGCTCTGGTTCACGAGCTCATCCACCATATCTCGCAATATCTTTTCGTACGGCTTATTGTTTAACATCGCCGGGATGGAATGCACCACGAAGCTCTCACCGCCAAAAGGCGCGATTTCCCATCCGGAAGCGGCAAAGCTCGCGGTATGCTCCGCCAGCAGCAAGGCCTCTCGACGACTTAGATTAAGCGTAATCGGAACCGCCAATCTCTGGACTGGAATGCCATTCGAGAATCGCTTAACCGTCAGTCGCTCGTACAGAACCCTCTCGTGGGCTACATGTTGATCGATGACGGCGATACCGTCTGGAGTCAGCGCAATAATGTACGTGTTCCTCGCCTGTCCGATCACTTTAAACTCTCGAAGCTGCTCCGCGAAGGGCCGCGGACGCGGGCGCTCCTGGATGGGAGCCTCGGTCGCTTCGCCTGTCTCGAGAAAACCGTCCCGTTTCGTATGGGCGGCCACATCTGCTTCAGACAGGTCTTCGGCGCCGGAAGAGTCATAACGCACATTTTCCACGGGCCTGAAGACGTCGATAGCCGCCTGAACCTGTGCATCGAAAGAAGGGAAGGCGCTGAACTTGGAAGAGAGTTCCCCTCCGTTTCCATGGGATCTTTCGGCAGCCGGAAGGTCCAGACTGGGCTGGACCGAGGAAAGGAAGGCCGGGGATGCCGGCTCAGCCGGGATCATCGTCGATAGGCGAGCGGTCGGCACTATCCCATAGGCCAGGAGAGCCCCCTTTACCGCCTGGCTGACCGCGTGATGGACTTCTCCATCGCGTGTAAATTTCACTTCCGTTTTTGTAGGATGAACGTTTACATCCACCATATCCGGAGTGATCTCCACAAATACGCTTGCGATAGGATAACGGCTATCCGGCGTCAATGACCGAACTGCTTCCTCCAACGCATGCGCCAGAAGACGGCTTTTGATCGGCCGGCGGTTAACAAAAAACAGCTCATGAGAGCGCCCTGGACGACTGATATCCGGCGTAGCCATGTGCCCCGTGACAGTAAGTCCCGGCGATTCATGCCGTATCGGAATGAGCTTACGAGCGATGTCTCTTCCCCAAACGGAAGCGAGTGTTGCCAGGGCATCCCCGGTCCCAGGAGTGGAAAACAACTCATGGTCCCCATTCAACAGACGTATCGCGATGTGCGGATAGGAAGCCGCAAGATGTCCTACGACCTCCACCGCCCGTGAGACCTCGGTTGGAGTGCTTTTCAGAAACTTACGCCTGGCTGGAGTGTTGTAGAAGAGTTCCGCCACCTCGACGGTTGTACCATCGCGAGCCGCCACGTCTGCAATTTCGATCACGTCCCCACCCTGCACCACCAGACGCGTACCGGCCTCTTCGTCCGCGGGCTTTGTGGTGAGAGTGAAGTGTGACACGGAGGCAATAGATGGCAGCGCTTCTCCCCGAAAACCGAGCGTTTGGATCGCGAACAGGTCGTCCGCACTCCGAATTTTACTTGTTGCATGCCGATGCAGCGCAAGCACGGCATCGCTGCGTGTCATACCGGTCCCGTTATCGGAGACAGTAAGCCGCAGCTTCCCGCCCTCTTCCAGCGTCACGGTAATCTGAGTCGCGCCCGCATCGATTGCATTCTCTACAAGTTCCTTGACGGCGGAAGCCGGCCGCTCCACAACCTCGCCTGCGGCGATGCGATTGGCGGTATTATCATCCAACAAAACAACGCAATCTTGTGCCATAACACGATCCTTGAATAACAACCGTCAGAAGAGGTTGAAACCGACACGTCCGATAATATTAGTTTAGGAACGAAATGATTTTTTAGCCAGCCCGCTAGCGGGCTGGCTAAAAAATTCGCGCCGCCTCCCGGCGGCCTCAAGCCTAAAACGATTTACAAAATTACGCGATTATTTTAGAATGCTTGCAGCGGGTCGGCTATCCGTGACGGTACGATGATCGGCCTGCTGCACCAGGAGCTGCTCGGCACGGGCGAGTTGGCGGTCTCCTTCACGGTAAGCATTTTCGGCAGGAACTTCCACATCGGGATTCACGCCTGAACCCTCCAGAAGGTTTCCGTCTAAATGCAGTCCAACCACCGCCAATTCCAGCAATCCATCCTTCCCGATTTCGAATGCTCCCGCCCCCAGAAATGCGCCTGCAGTTCTTGTTCCCACCAGAGTCGCACGGTGTGAGGCCTTTAGTTCGTATGCAAAGAACTCCTTTGCGCTACGCGTGCCTCCATTGATAATCGCCACTACCGGCTTCCCATACCCTGTATGCTGACTGTAAGGCTTCTCCTTTTGGGAATTCTGTTGCCAGAGAATGTCCGGACGGTAAAGTACATCCGCGTATCCCCACGGCGAACCGCCATAACCGTCTCTTAAGTCGAGGATAAGCCCATCGGTATCATGGAGTTTACCTTCGATAACTCTCTCTAGAGCCTCTTGAAATGCGATGTTCGCCATAGTCCACAGATGCACATAACCTAACCGCCGTCCATTGACGGTCACAATAGTCGCGCTTCGCTCAGTCGAATCTAAAAACGATTTCAAAACGTTCTGTTTGATCGGGACAGTCTTGAAGGATAGGACTTCCGAAGCTCCCGGTCGTCTTAGCCGCATGGTGACTGGTTTTCCGACCTTATTCCGGAAGGAGCCGGCGGTTGTAAACGGCTGATCGTCGACAGTCAACATATGATCCCCTACGCGGATACCGGCTATGTCGGCTGGTCCGCCATTCAGGACCGCTGAGACGACAAACTCCCCTCCATCGCGATAACCGGTGACACCAATATGTTCTACTTCATGCCCACGCATATCTCCATGCATCACTGCAGGCAACATATAAAATTCTATATCTGAATCCGTTACGAACCCCGTATGAGAAGAATGCAACTTACCCAGCATCTCATTGACAAGATCTTCAAAATCAGCCCTCGATTTCACGCCGCTCAACATCGCTCGGTATGTCCCGCTAATTTGCTTCCAATCAACGCCGTTCGTATTCTTATCGTAGAAGTGGTCTCGAACCGTTTCACATATCTTGTCAAAGTCAGATAGAAACGGACTAACAGGCTGATCTTTAACCAGAACCAACTCTCGAATGGAATGGCGTTCCGCCACCCCTCTAGCTTCATCCCCTGTCCCGAATGAACCAGGCAAGATCGAACCAGGCAATGCTAACGCAGCACTGGTTAAGTTTACTCCGGTGATAATCGACAAAGTGGAAAGTAGTGTCAAAAGAGAGTAACCGCATCGTAAGCTACGGCGCCAGGTAGTCATCGCGTGTTCCTCACAATATCTCGGACTTCCCACAATGAGCGGGCTAAATAGCATAAGTGATCCTAACGTCCTCATGACTATAATACCGTGACAATGACCTCAAGCATTCCCGCCTCTAGCTCCAAACGCGGCGGGGCTCCCTGGATAACCTCCAGGGAGCCCCACACGCCAAAGATATTCTGGCGACGACCTATTTTCCCGGCAGGTTACCCCACGAGTATCGTCGGCGCGGACGGCTTTCACTGCCGTGTTCGAGATGGGAACGGGTGGGAC
>JBBRKX010000308.1:0-6295 GCA_038231675.1 Chthonomonadales bacterium
AGCGCGGCCGAAAAGCCCAACGCTTAGCGAGCGTCCATTTTATCAGGACGTCAGGATGCCCGTAGACGTGCCCTATCTCGATTTTGCAGAAAATATGCCCTGGCAATTTCGCGCGAATTCGGTCGAAATCGACTTTTCGGCAGTGCTCCTAGCGGACAACTTCAGTTCACCGACCGCCAGGCACCTGTGAACCCGAAAACTGAATGCCCCTGGTCCAAGCGACGGTCCGTCGCTGCGACGGAAGCAGGATTCAAACAAACTCTGATGAAGAGAGCGGTATGGAAAAACGCAAAATACGAACTCGGCCACGCCGCGTCGTGCCAACGATATGTGGCGCGCTCCTTCTGCTTTGCGTCAGCACGGTGATCGACTATTGGGCATATCCGTATGGCGCGCGTCTGGAGCGGCCCGGTTTCAATCGGGGCGAAAATGGGATTTGGCTGCGTTACACCTGGTATTTCGGACAACACAATGACGTGCAAAGGCAGCAACTCGCGCTGAATTTGCGCTCCCGGAAGATACGGTATGCATTTTTCCACGTCCGTCACATCGGAAAGGATGGCAAACTGGCGTTTCGCTACGCCGCAAAGGCGCGCGCGCTGACAGAGGGACTGCATCGCGACTGCCCCGAAGTAAAGCGCATCGCCTGGGCCTATGTCTCGGACACCCCTCCAAAACGCGCCGTGCATTTAAAGGACGGCAAGACGCGGCAGGCCATGGTCGCGGAAGCGGTCTGGCTCGTCCGCGACTGTGGTTTCGATGGGGTGCAATGGGATGTCGAACCGTGCCCTGACGGAGACACCGGTTTTCTAGCCCTGATACGCGAGACAAAGGCCGCCCTCCCACCAGGGAAATTTCTTTCCGTGGCCACGCCGATGTGAATGCCTGTCGCGTTGCGTAAGTATGGTTGGGGGGATGCCTATTTTACACAGGTGGCGGCGGGTTGCGATCAGATTGCCGTCATGTGCTATGATACGGGCTTCTACCTGCCGCGCGCTTATGTCTGGCTTGTGCGCCAGCAGGCGATCCATGTGACGCGGGCGGTGGGCGAGGGAAACCCGAAGTGCCGCGTACTGCTGGGGGTTCCAACCTACGGAGCCGGATTGCCTTCTCACAATCCACACGCGGAAAATCTTGCCATGGCGCTGCGCGGAGTGAGGGAAGGGCTGAGAGATCCCGGAGCCGATCTCTCCGTTTTCGCCGGCGTCTCACTCTTTGCCGACTACACGACCTCTCAGCAAGATTGGAACACCTATCAAACGTTCTGGTTAACGCCCTGAGTGCGTGGCATCCCCCTGAGAATCTGCGGAACGTCAGGCGGCCGAGCGTGTCGATTTGCGGTTCTGTTTGTCGCTGTACATGGCGGCGTCCGAACGGCATAGCAGCCCCTGCATATCCGTGGCATCCTCCGGATAGAGTGCTACCCCGATGCTGATGCCAAGCTGTGGAAAGCCCGCATCGCGGGCGCACAGCCGTTGTCCGTGCCGTTCCACCGCCTGCTTCAGCTTTGCCGCGACGCCTTCTGCGGCCTTTCTGCCTGCCTGCCCCAGCACCACCACGAATTCATCGCCGGCATAGCGAGCCGCAAGATCGTAATTGCGAACATGGAAGGCAAGGATGTCCGCCACTTCACGCAGGGTCTGGTCGCCCCGCGCATGGCCGAACTGGTCGTTGATCGGCTTGAAGTTGTCCAGATCGATGTTGAGAACGGCAAGCGATACGCTTTCCCGCATTGCGCGATTAATCTCTCGATCGAGGTATTCGCGCAAGTACCGTGCGTTCCGCAGCCCCGTCAACGCATCGGTATAGGCCGTCTCCTGTACGGCGGCGAACCGACGCGCGTTGTCGATGGCGCGACCTGCTTGAGTCGATACGAGTCGCATGACACGCTGCGCATCCAGCCCAAATGCATTGGGCTCTTCCGCATACAAATTGAGGGTTCCCACCGTCGTTCCCCCATTGCTCAGAGGAACGATCATCGTAGAGCGGAAAGGGACCCACGGTTCACTCACATCACGCAGAATAAGGTCGTCCGCCAGGAAGGACGCCGTAATGATTTCGCCGCGGCCAAAAGCCCTTCCCGTAAGATAAGTCCCGTTTTGTGCAAGGCTGCCCAGAAAGTGCCGGTGGTTGACGCCGATCGCCGCATGCGCTCTGAGAAACTCTCCATCGTCTTCGGGTAAAAACAGGACATATACACTGCAGGGAACGATGTCGCGTGTGCATTGTAGCAGAGTATTTCCAACCGCCTCCAGGTGGAGCGAGCTTCCTACCGTGCGCGCAAGAGTGTAGAGACCAAGAGATTCTCGCTGGGCCGCAGCGATATCGTCCAGAGCGTCGCGTACATCCCCCGATGCCCTCGCTTTCTCCTCGGGCTGAGACAGGCGAGCGGAAGGAAGGATGTCCGCTGCGGGAAGGGCGGATCTTCGGCTGCGCTTCCGGCGAACGGAAGCAGACGGAACATCCTGCACGGGCAAACTATCGACGGCAAGGGCCTGATCGGCTTCCACGACGCGGAGAAAGGCGGAGATGACGCTGGGATCGAATTGGCTGCCTGAGCGGGACACAACTTCGGACATTGCTTCCTCTTCCGTAATGGCGGGCCGGAATGAGCGCGGCCGCATAAGAGCGCTATGCGCGCTGGCGACCGCGAGTATGCGCGCGCCCAGGGGAATATCCTCCCCCTTCAGGTTATCGGGATATCCGGTGCCATCCCAATGTTCGGCGTAATGGCGCACCAGGGGAACGACAGGCCATGGAAAGGGGATCGAAGCAAGGATTCTGGCCGCCAGTACGGGATGAGACCGAAGTTTCTCCTGCTCTTCGGCTGTAAGAGCGCCCGCTTTATGCAGGATATGGTCGGGAACCCCAAGGCGGCCGACCGTGTGCAGCAGCGCTGCGGCCCTTAGCGCGGTCATTTCCTCTTGCCCAAGGCGAAGCGTATTGCCGAGAGTTCGAACGGTCCGCTGGACACAATCCAGATGGCCGATGTTATAGGGATCGCTGGCTTCGATCGCATAGGCGAGCGCTTCCAGAGTGGAGAAACACAAATGGCTCGCGGAAGAACGCTCCGCCAAAAGCCGGTCCGTCCACAGCCTATCGGACCGCAGACGCCTCAGGCGGCCGAGGCTTTCCGAAATTGCGACGCCGATGCCGGCGCCGCTCAAAAGACACAATGCCTCGATAACCGCTGGATTGGACATAGACGCTAAGACTCTCCCTCACTCTAAACGACACATTAATATTGTGCCTGTTTTAGAAGAGGCGTCCCCTGTGAGATATACGAGTTTTCTTGGATTATTGGATATATGAACGTCCGTTTCCAAAAGGAAAGGGAGTTGCCGGACGGGAGCGATGGGAGAGAAGAGGAATACAACCACGTTACGCGCTATGCCGGCTCGCCCGGCGCGGTAAGGAGATAGTACAGATCCATAAGACACGTCACGCCCGCCAGATAAGTCGCCATAACGACTCCGGAATCCTTAAAAAGCAGACCGGCGACCATCGCGGCGGCCACGGCATAGTGCCCGAGCGCCATCCAGGGCCTTCCGCGAAAGAGGGCAGCAACGGGTTCGCCTAGATGGCAACGCGCCGTTACTGCGGTTGCGATCACGGCGGCGGCTCCCAGAAGCAGCCAGGGCGAGACCAGAAGTCTCAAATTCATCTGGATCTTTCGTAACGCGATTTCGAACAGATAGCCCGCACCTCGCCCAGAAGCAGACGCATGGATCGCCTGTCCGATATGAGAGCTTGTCGATTCGGCGAAAGTCGCTTCCAGCGTCCCGAATACAAACGCCAGAAGCAGACCGGCCCCCCCACAGGCAATGGCCATCCACGCGGAGGGCTTACGGCCATGGAGCATGGCGGCTGCAACCCCAAATCCTGCGGCGGTCACGATGAGACTTCCGGCGTTTGCTCCCAACGTAGGCCAGCCGAGCAGGAAAGCGATCCCCATCCATATCCCCGGCGCGGCCCAGCGCAGGCGTGCCCCCTGGCGCATGGGCGGAGGTTTGCCCTGATCGTCCAGCCAGGCAAATACTCCCAAAATCGCAAAACCGACCACGATGCCAAGGTATTCGTTTCCTACCCCGTAGTAACGAATGCCGGAAAGTGCATAAGCGGAAAACACGGAATCCTTCAACAGCGGCTGACCGGCCAGCGTGTCGCCCCCAATCAAAAGAACGCACAGGGCTGCCGCCGCGACCGGAGGCGTAAGTTTCAACGCTCTGGCCACTCCGTAAGCGATCAGCGTCAAAATCACCATCCATGCGAGGATCCAGATGCCGTAAATGAAGCGCGATGCCGGCGCCAGGAGCGGGGCAAACAGCACGGCCGAGCCCATGTTCTGTACGAAAACGATCCCCGCCCCAAAACGTCTGGAGGCGCGTGGCCCCTTACGGCGATACGAATAGATCGCTGTAACCAGAAGGCAAAAGCATATGACGCCGATAGGCAACATGACGTCGACTTCCGCTTTGCCGTTCAGCGCCGCCAATCGATTGAGGTGTGCGAGCGCATGGATACGCTCGCCGACCCCATCCGTGCTCGTGCGCACTTCCATCGGCCTTCCGATCATCGCAATCGGCGCAGGCACATGGAACAGCTGCAGTAGCGTCGGAGCGATATCTATGTTTGCGACCAGGCCTGTGGTGCGCGTGGTGGGGGACGTGAGAGCGCCGGGTGGAAAGTCGGGACCATAGGCGAGAATCGGGGCCAGCCGGCCCCACGCTTCCAGGTGCGCCGCATCGTCGGAGGGAGGTCGCGGGGAGACTAAAATGACGTCCGCGTTCCCGGACTCCACCGGATACTCGCGCACCAACAGCTGTGCCAGCAGGTCGAGGCGCTGCAGCCCGCCCAGCCTCGCACGGTGATACGCCGCGTCGCTCAAGCCGGGCCGCGCGTCCTCCGCACGGGAAAAGTCACCCATCTGTAAAACGAGAAATTCCGCGTGGCTTTGGACCACGAAATCGATCATCGCGCGAGGATCGTCGCAAAGTCCGTAAGGCGTTTGTGTGGAAAAGCGATAGAGTTCGACCATTCCGCCGCAAATGCCCGCCGTATCCGCGGTCAGCAGCGCGGCTCGTCGCCGGGGCTGCCCGATTCCCTTGTCCGCATTTCCGCACACATAGGCCCGCACCGGAGGCTTAGCACGGGCGAGCGAGCTTCCAAGCCGGTCCGCATCGAGCCCTCGTGCCAGCAGGGAGACAATCCCAAGATGTTTCACGGCGCGCTCGGGGTCGAAATGCGCCTCCTCCACGCTGGGATCCAGGGTGCCGGCCCGTCGAACATAGACGGCGCGAGCCACTCCCAGATCACCGGGAACGGTTTCCCAGTCATTGAATGCTTGCTCGTCGGAAGGCTCGGAGGCCTGATGCTGCCCGATCGCGACCGTGAGCGTGGCGGCGGCCGGGGTCTTTGCGCCCCTTACCGCACAATTCATCAATCCGATCGCGCTCTGTTCCGCAAGGTGCGCCAGGAACGGCGCGGAACGATCGTGAAAATCATCGAAGGTCAGGCAGTCGCAGAGCACGAGGATCACGCGGCGGCGCGGGTTCGTTTGCCCCGCACAGGGGATCGAAGCACAAAGCATCAGGGAGCCGGCAAGCAAAATGGCCGGAAGGAAGAAACGATGACGTTTCAGGAGAAGGAGTAGCGCACCCATGCGCGTCTCAGCTCTTTTCTGGGAAAGTACGGTCGGCTCCATCCAGTGACCTCAACAGGGCCGCGCCTTACTACTTCTTGCCGGCTGCGACTTGCATGCGAACCAGTTCCGGAGCCTGGGCCAGCGCATCGTTCAATTTCGCCGCATCGCGCCCACCGGCCTGCGCGAAGTCCGGGCGACCGCCGCCGCCGCCGCCGGTGAGTTTCGCGATCTCGCGGACAAGGTTGCCGGCATGCAAGCCCTGTGCAACAAGATCCTTCGTCACCTTGGCCGCGAACGCAATCTTGCCCTCGGTGACCGATCCCAGCAGGATCACCGCCGATTGAAGACGTTGCGCGGTGCGATCCGCGAGGTTCGCCACCGTTTCCGCATCGACATTCTCAAGCCGGCTGACCACCAGCGGAATGCCGTCCACATCCTGGGCGGTCAATTCCTCCGCGCCTGCCGCCACGCCGCCGGACTTGAGTTGCCGAATCTGCTTTTCGAGTTCCTGGCGCTGCGCCACCAGCCGCTCCGCTGCGGTCAAAACATCGTTGGGTATGGACTTCAGCAGGCCCGCGACTCCGATCAGAGTTTGTTCGCGGCGTTGGACATACTCGTATGCGCCCAAACCGGTGACAGCCTCCAGACGCC
>JBBRKX010000309.1:0-6291 GCA_038231675.1 Chthonomonadales bacterium
AGAACAGCCTGGAAAAGCGGGGTTTGTTTACAAGGGTACTTTCTGCAATAAAGATGGATGAAATAGCTGAACCTTTTATTCAAAGAAGATCGCCGGAACGGGTGTAGTCCACTCCGTTCGCGAGTTTCAGCTCCTCGCTGCTCATCTCGGTGGCGCTCGGCTCTGGACTGGTCGAAACCAGTCCGCGCTGATACTTCCAATAGAGGTTGAAGACTTCTTCGCGCGGCCGAATGTGCTTCTCCGGGTTACGATGGCAGTCGAGGCACCAGTACATGAAGAATGGCTTCGCCTTGTAAGTAAGCATCATCTTCTGTATAGGTCCATGACATTCGTTGCAATTAATGCCTTTGTTCACGTGCGCATTGTGCGGGAAGTATACAAAGTCCGGGACCTTGTTCAACTGTGTCCAGCGTAAGGGAGTATTCGTCGCATAGCTCTGCCGAACCGGCTCGAGCAGGGGACTATTGGTCCATATCTGCGAGTGGCAAGACATACACGTGTGGGTGGGCGGCACATTGGAGTACGCCGACTTCTCAACGGAAGTATGGCAATAACGACAGTCGATGCCCAATTCCACGGAGTGGTGCTCGTGGCTAAAGGGAACTGGCTGCTCCAGTGGGATGCCGGCTTTCGTGTTATACGAGGACCGAGTGATTGCACTGCCCGCAACAATCAGGAGGGCCGGGACGACGAGCGCCCCCAGCAGGCTCAAACGTGAAAGGGTGTTGAAGCTCGGATGGAAGACCTGAGCCATCGAAGCGCTCCATTTTCTAATTGACGCGGGACCTGAGGCGCGGCGTTGCTGCCTGACCCTGGCCATCCCCGTGCTACGCGGACGGTTGAAAACATCCGGATACGGGCGCGTGCTAATTTCGAAGGGCGGGCCTTATCCCGAAGGGGATACGGTCCCTACCGATGTCCTGCATTGCGGACGAAAATCCATGCTGCCGGGCGGGGGAGCGAACCTGCTACCCACGCATCTGCACAAGTATACCTGCGGGGTAAATCCAAGTCAAGCAGCGAAACCCGGTTATTGTGCTTTTTTTCACGATTGAATCCGCACGCAGGCATTTCTGCCCCACTCCGCGAAACAGTGTACCCTTTTTTGGCGCCGCGCACATTCCCCTTTACATCAAAGCAATCGGGTGCTCTGACAGGCGCTGGGTGCTCGCCATCATGTGATCACATCGTTTCGCGATGTATTTCGCGATGGTGAGCCAGAGTTCCTTCTCTTGAAAACCGGCTTTGTTTAACTGTGTATCATCACTGCTCGGTCGATCGCCATTACGAGAAACAACAGCGCAAGATAGAGCATGGAATACTTATATAGCGATAGGGCACATGGGCGCTCGGGGTCGCGGTAAAGCTGCATGCTCCGCACGACGAGGAGCGCATTCAGCGCAATCGCAGCCACGAAATAGATCTTGCCGACTTCATGCTGAACAAAGGGAAGTATCGAGACCACTACGGTAAAGACGGTATAGATCGCGATCTGTGAAACGGTCATTTTAACGCCGCGGACAACGGGCAGCATCGGAATCCCCGCTTCGGCGTAGTCGTTCTTGATCAGGAGTGCAAGCGCCCAGAAGTGCACCGGCGTCCAGACGAAGATGATCGCGAATAGGTACCAGGCAAGCGGTGTGAGATGGCCGGTGACGGCCGCCCAGCCCACGAGCGGGGGAAATGCGCCCGCCGCGCCACCGATCACGGTGTTGTGCCATGTCCTTCGTTTCAGCAAGAGCGTATATACGAAGACATAGAATAGCAGTCCCGCGAGAGCCAGCATCGCCGTAAGAAAATTCGCCATGCCCCAGAGCAAGGCAAAAGAGCCTATTTCCAGAGAGAATGCGAACAAGAGCGCATGGGCGGGCGGGATCTGCCGGGTCACCGTGGGCCGACTGGCAGTTCGCTTCATGCGCACGTCGATATCGCTATCGATGACCATGTTGAAGGCATTTGCCGCGCCGGCCGACATGTAACCGCCGATGGCCACCGCGATGAAAAGCGCCAGGCCGACCGGATGCCGGGCGTCCGTGGCTATGAACATCGCCGCGAGCGTGGTGAAGAGCAGCAGGCTGATCACACGCGGCTTCGTCAATGATAAATAGTCCTTCCAGGTCGCCGCAGCAAGGGCGCCGGTTACGGAAGGGGCGTTCACGTTCACTAATTCGTTCCTTTCGACAATCGCCCCGCGTGCGCCGTCGCCGGAAGTGCCGCCAACGCATGGGACGGTTCCGGGCCGGACAGCGCGGCCGCACTCAAAAGCACAACGTTGATCCAGAGGAGATCGGCCAACAGCAGATGGAACAGCTGAAGCCCAAGAGGCGCTTGAAGCAGAAAGTTGACGATTCCCGCCGCCATTTCAAGTGCGAATAGCACCGCGATGCCTTTCGCATACTGCGCCATTTGGGCGGAGGGCTGCATTCGATTCAGCGTTCCGGCCAGAACAAGCAGATAAATCCCGATAGCGGTTGCGATGAACGGGTGAAGTACGCGCAGACGCAGCCAGAAACTCGCGGTCGATGCAAAGTCCGACCGCACCCCTGCGGCAAGGCTGACGGAGGGGAAGAGCGTATCACCCGTGGCCGTAATCGCGCCGCTTACGCCCAGCAAAATCACGCCGACAATCGCGACCATAATCGCCAGCCCGACCACGCGACTCCCTCGCAAACGTAAAGAGCCGCCTCCAGAACTCCACCAACCCGTGAGCGTAAGCGCCAGGAGGAGTAGGAAGGTATTGGTAAGGTGCGCCGAGATTGCGACGGCGCGATAAACCGATGCGTTATGGGCCACCAGCTTAAATAAAACAAGCCCTGCTCCAACGAGCGCCTCCGAGAAAGTGAAGAGCATGGAAAGCAGGGCGCCCTTCCAGGCCGGGTGCTGCCGATCGTAGGTACGTGCCGCCCACACAAACAACAGCACCGAGAGGATAAGCGACATGCCGCTCATCACGCGGTGCGTAAACTCGATGATCGTTGCGGCGCGTTGTGGCGTTGTAATGCCGTCGCAAAGGGGCCAGTGGTTACTGCAACCGTCACCGGATTTGGTCGCTCGCACCAGCGCTCCCCAGAGGATCACGAGCAGATTATAGATTAACACTCCCCACACGAATTTGGGGAACCGCGTCCTGTTCATTCGGAGCTCTCCAGCGAGGTTCTTGGTCCTAGTTTACCCTTTCCCGCTCCTTTTTTGCACGGCATGCGGGATGCGGGAGGTATCATTGAGATTGTATGAAGATTCCTCTCGACAATCTGATCGAACATGAAGTCGGTTATCTGCGTATGGTGGCGGAATGCGTCCGCACTCCGTTCGCCTGGTTCCTCGAAGGCCCGGACATCCCCGAATACAGGGATGCCAACCATGCCCTTCGCCTGCGCGACGATGGGCGCGGGCCGGGCGCGGTGGCGCGCGAGGTGATCACCTACTTTCGGTCGCGCGGCCGTACTCCTGTTGCCGACGTGGACGCGGTGGCGGAGGCCCAGGGCATTGGGATCGCGCTTCGCCGTCTCGGAATCACGCCCTTTATAGGCGATTATCTCCTGATGCGCTATGTCGCGGAACCGCCCCCGAATATTTCCGAGCGTGGGATTCATGTCGATCGGATCCCAAACGAAACAGGCCGCGCCGAGGCCCATGAGTGGATTGAAACCGTCCAGAGCGAGAATTTGGGCCGCCCAGACGAAGCGATGTGGCGACAGGTGGCCGAGCATGAGGCGCGTTCCACGGATTGCGCTCTCTATCTGGCCCGCGTGGAAGGCAAGGCGGCGGGCGCTGGAGATTTATTTTCTCACCAGGGGTGGGGGCGTGTCGACAGCGTGGTGACACGCCCGGAATTCCGTCGCCAGGGAGTCGCATCCGCGCTTGTTGCAAAAGCCGTGCGGGATTCTGTAACCATTGGAAACACCGTTACGTATCTCTTCACGGAGGCAGGTGGGGCAGGCGAGCAGGTGTACCGAAAACTCGGTTTTGTTCCCTGGGGCGTGAACGTGATGCGACGGCATTCGGCTTGACAGCGCGCGGAATATCTTCTACAATGACTGCAAATCAAGGAGACAGACATGAAGCGCGTCGTCAGCATCAGCCTGGGCTCGTCGAAACGTGATAAAAAGGTGAACGCAACCTTTTTTGGTGAGGAATTCGAGATCTCACGCATAGGGACGGACGGGGACCTGAAGGCCTATCGGCGCAGGATTGAAGAGCTGGACGGCACGGTCGACGCGTTTGGAGTGGGCGGGACCGACCTCTATTTTTACGCGGGAGACCGGCGTTATACGTCTCGGGAAACGGTGCGGCTCTGGTCGGCCGCGAAAAAGACGCCTTATGTGGATGGAAGCGGCCTGAAGCACACGCTGGAGCGCGAGACCGTCACGTATCTCCAGGAGAACGGGATCGTCGACTTTACGGAAAAGGCCGTTCTCGTGGTGTGCGCGGTGGATCGATTTGGAATGGCCGAAGCGCTTGCCGGGCGGGCTAAATCGATCGTTTTTGGCGATATGATGTTTAATTTAGGGATCGACATACCCATTCGATCGCTCGCCACGGCGCAGAAATTGGCGCGCCTGCTGCTCCCGATCATCGTGCAGCTTCCCATTGCGTGGTTTTATCCCATGGGCGAGAAACAGGAGCAGGTGACGCCGAAGTATCCGCGGTATTTTGCAGAAGCGGACGTGATCGCGGGTGACTTTTTGCTGATACGCCGGTATATGCCGGAAGACCTTAGTGGAAAGATCATCTTTACGAACACCACCACAGAAGCGGACGTGGCCGAACTCACCAGGCGTGGCGTACGCCAGTTGATCACCACGACTCCGGTGTTCGATGGACGCTCTTTCGGTACGAATGTAATGGAAGCAGTTCTGGTCGCATTACTTGGGAAGCCGCCACGGGAGATTTCCCCACGGGATTACCTGGCGAAGTTGCGAGAACTGGGATGGACGCCTTGCGTTCAGGAACTCAATCAGGCTGTTGGGCGTTCTCTGGTTAGCGCGGCAGTCTAAAAATATTCGCTGGAGCTGGAATGCAGCATTTTGCTTTTATCATCCACCCAATCGATGCTCGACGCGATGTGGGTAGAAAATATCCGATCGCACGGTATCTGCCGGAGAATTTGATCGAATGGTATATCAAGCAACGGGACCCACTCGTGGTTGCGGACGTGCTCGGAATCCGTTCGGATACGGGGGTCGAGGCGCGCGGGTGGTTCATCGCCTGTCCTCTGACGCCCAGGCAGATGGTCACGCTTCCTATCGACTTCGTGTGGAGTAAGCTCGAGCAATGCGGTAAGATCGCCATGGACCTTGGCGCGGGCATTATGGGGTTGGGCGCCTTTACCTCGGTGGTGGGCGACGGTGGCATCACGCTCGCCAAACGGCTTCCTGGCCTTGCCATCACCACGGGGAACTCGTATACGGTGGCGACGGCGATCGAAGGCGCGAAAACGGCGGGGGAAATGATGGGCCATCCGCTCTCGCAGGCGAGAGTGGCCGTGGTCGGCGCGACGGGGTCGATCGGCGCGACCTGCGCGGAGATCCTTGCGCGAGACGCCGCCGAAGTGGCCCTTGTCGGTCGTGACCTCGGCAGGCTGGATGCGGTCGGAAAGCGGATCAAGGCGAATAGCAAGGCGGACATCAAGCTGTTCACCGATGTCGCGACGGGACTGCGCGATGCCGATATCGTCATCACCGTGACGAGCGCCGTGGACGCGGTGATATTGCCGGAGCATATCAAGTCGGGCGCGGTCGTCTGCGATGTGGCCAGGCCGAGAGATGTGTCGGTGCGTGTGGCGAAAGAGCGCAACGATGTGCTTGTGATCGAAGGCGGGATCGTGTCCGTGCCCGGCCATATGCGGCAGCCGAAACCCGACAAGCCGGACGCCGACTTTAATTTCGGGTTCCCCTCGGGCACCGCCTACGCATGTATGTCGGAAACGATGGCGCTGGCGCTGGAAAACCGTTACGAAAGCTTTACGCTTGGCAAGGAAGTGACGGTCGGGCAGGTGGACGAGATCTCTATCCTGTGCCGAAAACATGGCTTCAAGCTGGCCGGGTTCCGGTCTTTCGAGCGTGCCGTGGACCCGGAAGAGATCGTGCGTATCAAGAAGCGGGCGGAGAGGCCTCGCGGGGCGGCGGGAAGCGTGGTTTCGGCGTCGCAAAAGTCCGGCCAGTAACGATCCGAGCAGTAACAGTGTCGATCCAAGAAACATGGTAGGAAGGGGACCCGGGAACATTGCTTGCTTCCAGGAACCACCCGAATCTTTTACACATCGACCATACTCTCCTGGTCGTGATCGAC
>JBBRKX010000310.1:0-6280 GCA_038231675.1 Chthonomonadales bacterium
GAACTGCGCGGTGCGATTGTGGGGACCGAAGCAGAGAATACGGGCCGATTGCAATGCGGACGGCGTTCCTCAAAGATCGACAACCCTTCCCAATTCGTGAGAGGAACGACGCACATATGTCCTGGATAAAGCGAACCGGAGAGTTTTGTGCCGTGGCCGCCGCTCTGATCTGGATACAGCCGATCGCGGGCGCGCACGTAAAGGCCCATGGCCTCTTTACGGACGGCGCGGTGCTTCAGCAGGGAATGCGTGTCCCGGTTTGGGGCTCCGCGCGGGACGGCGAAAAAGTCACGGTCCAGATAGGGAACGATACCGAAGAAACGACCGCCGCCGAGGGCGCATGGAAAGTGTATTTAAAACCCATGACGGCCGGTGGCCCCTACACGATGACGATCCAGGGCGAGAACAGGATCGTGCTCAAGGACATTCTGGTCGGGGAGGTTTATGTCTGCAGCGGGCAGTCGAACATGGAGATGCCGATGGCGGCCCAGGTCGCCGGCGGATCGGAAGCGATTGCGCGCTCCGCGGATCCCATGCTGCATCTGCTTACGGTTCCCAGGAATATTTCCGATATGCCTCTGCGTGACATCACCGCACAGTGGCAGCCGGCCAACCCCGGCACAGTGACCTACTTTTCCGCGGTCGCTTACTTCTTCGGTCGGGATCTGCGGCGTGATCTCAAGGTTCCCGTGGGGCTGATTCATACTTCCTGGGGCGGCACGCCCGCGCAGGCCTGGACCAGTTGGTCGGCGCTGAAGGCGGAGCCCTCGTTGCTGCATTACAACACGGATTACGAACGTGCGCGGACCGAGTACGGTTATCAGCGGCAAGAGCACCAGGCGGCGCAGAGCCGTTATCAGGGTGCGCTCGCGGCAGCCAAAGCCAACCATACCGAAATCCCGAAGCCCCCCACGGAACCGCATGACCCGATGGATGCAGGGCATCCTTCGGGGCTCTTCAATGGGATGATCGCGCCGCTGATTCCTTACGCCATCCGGGGAGCCATATGGTATCAGGGCGAGTCGAACTCAGGGGCGTCCTACGAATACCAGACGCTCTTTCCCACAATGATCGCCGACTGGAGGAGAGAGTGGGGCGAAGGAGACTTTCCGTTCTTCTTCGTTCAGCTCGCGCCCTATATGGCGATTACGACTCATCCCGAGGAGAGCGGCTGGGCGGAGTTGCGGGAAGCGCAGCGGCTGACCACTCTCCGCGTGCCCCATACCGGAATGGCCGTCATTACCGACGTTGGGGACGAGAAAGATATTCATCCTCGCCGCAAAGAGCCGGTCGGCGATCGTCTGGAACGCGCTGCGCTCGCCCTGGCGAACGGGCGCAATATCGAATACTCCGGTCCCACGTACAACTCCATTGCGTTTCGGGACGATAAAGCGATCGTGCGTTTCAAACACGCGGCGGGACTTCACACGGAGGATGGGGCAGCCGTGAAGGGCTTTGCGATCGCCGGTGAAGATCACAAATGGGTGAACGCGACCGCCGTCCTCAAAGGGAACAGCGCCATCGTCTCGAGTCCGCAGGTATCCCGGCCCTATGCCGTCCGTTACGGCTGGGCAAATTACCCGGTGGTGAATCTGGTAAATCGTGCCGGTCTGCCCGCCTCACCTTTCCGGACGGATCACGATAAGTTAACGTCCGAGCCACGTTGACAAAATAACATCGGCCTCATAAAACGCGAGTCATCCCAAACTTCGGGATGACTCGACTTGCAAGAAGGGGATCATGGGGCATTGCTGTTGTGGAATGGAGGCGGGCTTGTCACTCCGGCCCCTTCCACAAGGATTGAGGATGTTTCCATGGGTAGAGTTGCTGTCGACTCTATTTTGCGGCAACCGCGGACTTCGTGGCTTTCAGCAGATGTGCGGCGGTTGTGCCGAGAGTAATTGATGTGGCGGCGAATCCGCCTTTTTCCAGAGCGGCCATCACGGGGATCAGATCGAGCTTCATCCCGTCCTTCGCCTTGAGCGTCAGCATTCCATCCGCTGCTTTGATCGAGGCCTGATCGAGCGCTTCAATCTTGGACTCCGCGAGTGCGGACTTTATATCGGCGACGCATTTGCCGCAGCACATGTGCGCGATTTTAAACGCTACGGGGCTGGCGCCGGCGTCGACATGGGTGGCCGGGAAGCCGCCCTTGCGGAGCGCATCGAGCACGGGAACGATATCGGTAGCGTTCGGCTTCATAGTCACGGTGACGTTCTTGCCGTCGATGGCGACGTCGCTTGCGACCTTGCCGAGCGCGCTCTTGGCGCTGGTCCTGCAACTGTCGCAGCACATGTGCCCGACCCCTACCGTAAATTTGCCCTGCGCCAGGGCGCCCGTGCCGCAGACCATAAGCGCGGTCAGCGACAATAAAGCGGATTTCATCATCGATTGAACTTGCATGTCCGTCATCTCCTTATCGGTTACGAGAGTGGAAGGTGCGCGCCCCGCCGAACGGTGTGAGAGCGATGCGCTAGATACGCCAGGGGCTGGGACGCTATTTCGATCCTTGCCCATTGTAACGAGGCTTACCGTGTCTGTCAAGGGCTTCGGCGAGGGAACCGAAAGGCCGTGCGCTTCTGTACTATCCAGGTGGAGGAGAAGCACTGTGCTACAATAATGAGATTCGTGATACTGCATGCAGGGGAATTCCCATGCGCGCCATCGATTCGAGCAAATAAAACCGATTATGCAATCTACTGAAACTGATGTTGCGCCCACTTCCGGGATCCCTGCCTGGCTGCGCGCGTCGTCCGGCGCCATGGGGCCAGGTCTCTCTGGGGCGCGATCCCACCCATTTCTCCAGCGCACGCTGGAAGAGTTCGCTTCCGCCGCCGCCTCAACGCTGAACGGCGATCGCTGGGCGCGGCTGCCTGGATATTTGCAACGGCGGGATCCCCGTGCAAAGTCCGTAGCCTTTCTCGTGCTCATCGCGGTTGCAACGTCGCTACATTCCTTTGTTGCGCTCGGGGTCATTTATGCGGTGGCTCTCGCCCTCACGACCGCATCCCGTATTCCGCTCGGCATGTATGCCCGCAGGGTGTGGCTCGCGGTTCCGATCTTCGTCGGCGCGGTGGCGCTCCCCGCCGCCCTAAACGTCGTCACTCCGGGCCATGCGCTCTTTACGGTATGGCTGCACCCGCATGTAACAGTTACGGCCCCGGGACTGACGGCGGCGGCGCTGCTTACATTCCGGGTCGGCGTCGCGGTATCGCTCGCGACATTGCTTACGCTGACCACCACATGGACCGAACTGCTGGGCGCGCTGCGGGCCTTCCTGGTTCCACGCCTGTTTATCACGGTCCTCGCAATGACGTATCGCTATCTGGTGGTATTTTGCCAATCTGCGGAAGAGATGTTCATCGCGCGGCGCAGCCGGACAGTCGGCCGCGCCACCAATACGGAAGCACGCCGGTTTCTCGGCGCAAGCATGGGAGCGCTCTTCGGAAAAACGCTCGCGCTTTCGGAGGAAGTACATTCCGCTATGGTGTCGCGGGGCTTCCATGGAGAGATGCGCACCCTCGCTCGTCCGCGCTGGAGCATGGCCGATTCTCTCCTGATCCTGGGAATCTTTCTGGTCGCCGTTGCATCCTGGGGAGGCGAATATGCCCGCTTCTTCCGCTGAAACTGCTCCTGTTTTTCGACTGTGTGGGGCGGGTTTCCAATACGAGGGAGGCGTCGTCGCCCTCCAGGACATTACGTTCGACGTGGCCTCGGGAGAAAAAATCGCGATCCTGGGCGCAAACGGAAGCGGCAAAAGCACCCTGATCAAGATGCTGGATGGCCTTCTTTTCCCCACCGGCGGAAGCATCGAGGCCTTTGGCCGTCCGATTACCGAGGAGGCGCTCAAGAGTGAGCGTGAAGCGCAATATTTTCGCCGCCGGGTAGGATTTATCTTTCAAAACTCGGATGCACAGTTGTTCTCGCCAACCGTGCGTGAAGAGATCGCGTTTGGACCGCTTCAGATGGGGTTCGAACGTGAAGAGGTGGAGTCGAGGCTGAGGGACGTCGTCCGTCTGCTGGGCATCGAGCGTCTGCTGGACAGACCGCCGTTTCATCTTTCCGGGGGAGAAAAGAAAAAGGTCGCGATCGCCAGCACACTCGTCATCAATCCGGACGTGCTCTTGCTGGATGAGCCGACGAATGGTCTGGATCCCCGCTCGCAACGCTGGCTGATCGATTTGCTGGTAAGCCTCCACGCCGCCGGCAAAACCCTGATAACGGCGACGCATGACCTGGAAATGGTCCCCGAAATCGCGGATCGCGTGCTTGTTTTCGGAGAAGACCATCGGATCGCCGCGTCAGGGGCCACCGCCGACATCCTGGCGGACGGGAAACTATTGCTGCATGTGAACCTCGTCCATGAGCGCTGGCATCGCCATGGAAATATCATTCACTCGCATCCCCACTTCCATGACCATGTGCACGATCCCTCACATCCTCAGGCCGATTCGTCGTAGTAGGCGATCGGCGCGGGCGAAAGCGGCAGATTCGCTTTCTTCCATGCATCGAAGCCGCCGAGAAGCGCGCTGGCGCGATAACCTTGCTGCTGCAAAAAGAGCGCCACACGGGCACTCGTGGCTTCATCGACTCAAGTGCAGTAGACGACTACCTCGGGATCGTGCGGCAACTCTCCAAAACGTGTCTCGATCTCGGCAGGGGGAATCACAATGGCTTCCGGCAAAGTACGTCGATCTGCGGCAAAACTGGATGGCTGACGAACGTCCAAAATGGTCGGGTGCTCGCGGGACCGAAGGCGCTTATTTAATTCCGTCGGAGTGATTTTCGCTACTTGCTCACGCACCTCGAACGGGCGGACATTCGTTTGCCCACTCAGACTTGGGACATAACACTCGTAACAGGAGGGAAGCAGCCTTTCAAAATTTTCAAAAAGGCTGGAGTTCTCGATCTTACGGGCCTCGCGAACCAGCGGCTCGATCTTTTGCCAGATGGCGATGGCATGTCCGCCGACCGTCACCAGGATCTCCTTATCGTTGATCAATCCCAGACGGGTGAGGGTGCCGACGCGGTCATAGAAACTTCCCACACGATGGAACGCCATCTCTCCCACGTCGGCGCGGTGTGCTTGAACAAAGTCTTCCCAGGTTTCTTCCTTCATCTTATGGAGGAGCCAGAACTGCGCCTCCATAAACTCCTTGCTTTGCCAGATCGCGTAGAGGTCGCTGGTGACGGTAATATAGCGATCCTTTTCGGTGGCCTTGAGCTGCGCCCGAATGAAGAGCACCGTGATGATGTAAGCGATCGTGGAGATCAGCGTCGCCACCGAAGTCAGGATATTCCATATCATAAAATTACGTTCCAGTCGGTTCGTTCGGAAGCGTCTTAGACATAAAGCGATGCTCGATGCCGGCGTCCAGGAAGACCTCGCCTTCGGCGACGTAGCCGAGCCGAGCGTAAAAGGCAAGCGCCTTGATCTGTGCGTCGAGAACCAGGCGGATGAAACCACGCTCGCAAGCGTAATCCTCGACATACCGCATGAGCATTGCTCCAAGCCCGCGACCGCGATAGTCCGCCAATACGGCCACACGCCCTATCTTCGCGACGCCGTGACCTTTATCGATCAGACGTGCCGTCGCGATGGCATGCGGAGCGTTAGGGCCGGGGGACTCGATGAGGAAATGAGCGGCGTCTTCATCGTAGGCGTCCAGTTCCTCTTCCACGGGTACTTTCTGCTCATCGACAAATACGCGCGTGCGAATATCGTATGCTTCCTTCCGGTCTTGCGGGGAAACTACCATGCGAACCAAATAAATTCCATTATCGTTTGAATGTTCCGTCATGCTGCGTATTTCGCGCAGGGCCGTTTCGGTTCCTGCCTGGACGCGAGCGGTGGAAATTCTCTTCTCCGGCAGTAGAGCAGTTCAATGCGGATAACGACGATGCCATCGAGTCCGTTGCCGTCCCAGGGCTATGCACCGGGGTGGGCGACATGGAGCCGGAAATAGCCGCCCTACAAATGGCGCAGGCTTACGCGGAGTGGCGTAGGGCGGAGCGTCTGCGCCACTCCGCATAGCGGAGATGCACGCCATTGCATGCAACTCAGGCAAGGATCGTGTCATACAACGCGTCAAAAACGTTGCCATAGCGCGCCATGGTGTGCCGTGCCTTAATCGATGCCTCGCCCTGGAAGGGTTTGTTCTCGATTTGCCGGCGCCAGGCAGCGCTTAGTGCGCTGCTGGAGTGGCAAATGGTGAGAATGCCCTCCTGCTTCAGCAGCGAAACGAGCGCCTGCTGGGTTTGGAACTCCGGACCGATCGTC
>JBBRKX010000311.1:0-6269 GCA_038231675.1 Chthonomonadales bacterium
CGGTGAGATTGATCGTGCGAACAAACCGCAATTGAGCCTCTTTCAGTTTGCCCACCGCTATCTGAAGCGTCTGTTGGCGAGAAGAGAACCTTTTCCCGAGAAAGTTCGGTTTGTCAATGCCTTAATATGAGGGTTCGTCAGCTTCGCAGGTTATCTTATCCGCTTCCGTCCCGACACGAAAAAAGTATCTGCCAAATTTGTAATGTACTATTTGCAGAGCCGGTATTACGAAAGTTTTATTTCTGAAGCAACCATTCAATCTACAATTCAGAATGTGAGTGCAGAACGATACGCAAACCTACTAATCACGACTCCACCGCTTGACGAACAACAAGCCATTGCGGAATACCTTGATCGTAAAACCGCCCAAATTGACGCCGTTGTCCATGAGAAAGAAGAACAAATCCGACTGCTCATCGAACAGCGACAGGCGGTTATCAGCCATGCCGTTACACGCGGCCTTGACCCGAACGCTCTACTCAAGCCTTCTAATATTGATTGGCTCGGCGATATTCCGGCGCATTGGGCGATAGTGCGGTTAAAGTATCTTTCCAGTATCAAGTATGGTTTGGGACAGCCACCTAGCCAGCAGGACGAGGGCATTCCCCTACTGCGTGCAACGAATGTAGAGCGCGGAAAGATCAATCCGTTGGGGTTGATGTTCATTGATCCGAACGACGTGCCATATAGTCGTGACCCTATTCTTAAGACAGGGGATATTCTTGTAGTAAGAAGCGGCGCTTATACAGGTGACTCGGCTATCGTGCCAGCAGAATACGACGGCGCGATAGCCGGATATGATATGGTGGTTCGTGCCAAGGGCTGTAGCTCTTATTATCTCGCATATAGTCTTTTGAGTGATCCAATCCTGACGAACCAGATCAATTTGCAGCGTCTCAGAGCAGCGCAACCTCATCTCAATGCAGAGGAATTGAGCGATTGCTTATTCTTTATGCCTTCTCTGCCGGAACAGGAAGTGATCGTGCAATACCTTGATTCTGAGACCGCACGGTTGGACGGCATTACTCAAACTCTTACCGAACAAATCGCCGAGTTGCGGGATTATCGGCAAGCTCTTATCTCTGCCGTTGTTACCGGGAAAGTGGATGTACGGGAGGCTTCTCGATGACGCTTTGTGTCGCATGGGTTCGCGTGGGGCAAGCCGACGAAGGCGAAGAGTTGGTGTTTGCGACCGACAGCCGTTTACGGGGTGGAGAGGCTTGGGACAACGGCATCAAGTTATTCGACCTGGGCCGCACGGACTGCCTCATCTGTTTTGCCGGGTCCACACAGCGCGCCTATCCCCTGATTCTCCATGCAAGCAATGCGATCCGTTCTCATGTGGAGTGGAGCAATCCACGCTTCGACTTGTGTGATGTTCTCGAACTGCTCTGTAAGATGTTCACCAAACTCTGCGACACCATTGCAGAACCGCCTGTCGGAATGACCGTCGAGGAGATAAAGGGCGACGCTCAATTCCTGTTTGGCGGATGGAGCTGGCGGGAGCAGAAACTTTGTCTATGGAGAGTTTTCTATGAGCCGGAGCTAAAAAGCTTCGCTCACGAGGCGTACCACAATAAAGGGGCTTCGCGCATCTTCGCCTTTCTGGGAGACGAGACAGACAAGGCCACGCAACTGCTTGCACAAGAATTCAGCAAGGATATTGAACGGCAGCTGCGAGGAAACCTCGATATGGAGCCGATGCGCGTCCTGGTGCGGATGTCACGGGATGCAAATGACATCTATCTCATCGGCGGCGCGCTTCAGATCGCGAAGGTCTATCGCTCCGGTCATAATGAATTTTTCGGAATGATGTGGCCTTCCACCGTGAACGGCAGGGCGACCGTATTAGGCCAATCCGTCAATCAATCCGAAGCGCCGCCATCGAGATATTACGATCCCGACACCGCCCTGTTTGTGGAAACACTTCCGAACCGAATATCTTCCGTTGATTTCGCGGTATTTGGCGAAGATAGAGATTTCGTGACGCGATGTTATCCTGGAGACGCGCTCGATTTCACCCTTCGGGAGGCGGATCGTAACCGACTGACCCGCATCTTTCGTACCTATGCATACAGCGATTTTGTCACGCGTTGCGAAGACCCCTCGGTGATCGAGACCGCGGAACGTGCGGGCGAAAGCGAGGCCCGAACCGCGGCGGACAGTTCAGAGGAAGGTAAAGTTAGAGACAAGGAAGGCGGAAATCTTGGCGACACTGATAGCAACTGAAAAAGCCTTCGAGGAAACCATCGAGACCGACCTTCTCGCGCAAGGGTACCGGCGAGGCGATGCCGCGAATTGGGACAAATCCCTTGCGCTGGATCGCTCCGAAGTGTTCGCTTTTATCGAAACCACCCAGCCGGACGAATGGGCAAAACTAAAATCCATTCACGGTGAAAAGCGCGATCTTAATTTCCTGGCCCGCCTTACCAAAGAACTCGACAATCGCGGCACGCTCGATGTGTTGCGGCATGGCATCGTAGATTACGGCGTTCGATTTCGTCTTGCCTACTTCCGCCCTGCCACGACGCTCAATCCCGACGCGCTCAGACTCTACAGGCTTAACCGCCTCGCTGTCTATCGACAGATCCATTTCAGCACCGCAAAACCTCACGACAGCGTGGATATGGTCCTGGGTGTCAATGGCCTGCCTGTCGCCACGCTCGAACTCAAGAACCATCTCACGGGGCAGACCGCCAGGGACGCCCGCCATCAATATCAATGGGAGCGGGACAGGAACGAACTCCTCTTCAGCTTTAAGAAGCGCGCCCTTGTCCATTTCGCCGTGGACCCCGATGAAGTCTGGATGACCACCAAACTCAACGGAAAGGAGACCCACTTTCTCCCGTTCAATCGAGGCTACAAGCACGGCGCGGGCAATCCGCCCAATCCCGCCGGGCACCGAACCGCCTATTTGTGGCGGGAGATACTGCAGCGCGATTCCCTTATGGATCTGCTCGGCAGGTTTCTCCACCTTCAAACCGATACGCACTACTACAATGGAACGGCCGTCAAGCGCGAAGCACTCATCTTTCCGCGCTATCATCAGATTGACGCGGTGCGCTGCCTGGAACAGACGGTCAAGCAGGAAAGAACGGGCCAGAACTATCTCATACAGCACTCGGCGGGCTCCGGCAAAAGCAATACCATCGCGTGGCTCGCGCATGGGCTGTCGAGCCTCCATGACGACACAAACGAGCCCGTCTATGATTCCGTCATCGTCATCACCGACCGCAAAGTGCTCGATAAGCAGCTGCAGGACACGATCTACCAGTTCGACCACAAGCAGGGCGTTGTCCTCAGGATCGAGGAGGATGCCCGGCAGTTGGCCGAAGCCATCACCAGCGGCGTCAAGATCATCATCACGACTTTGCAGAAGTTTCCGTTCGTCGTCGGCAAAATAGACACCCTGCCCAGGAGGCGTTACGCCCTCATCGTGGATGAGGCGCACTCCTCCCAGACCGGCGAAGCCTCGGACAAAGTAAAGGAGGTGCTGACGACGGAATACAGGGTGGGTGGGGATCCGGATGAAACCGAGGAGGACGTGATCCGACACCGCATGGAGTCCCACCGGTCTCATCACGGCAACCTGAGTTTCTTTGCCTTCACCGCGACTCCGAAACCTAAAACCCTTCAATCGTTCGGCGCCACAGGCGAAGACGGGAAGCCGCGGCCTTTCCATCTCTATTCCATGCGACAGGCGATAGAAGAGGGCTTCATTCTTGACGTCCTCAAGAACTATGTGACCTATAAACGATTTTTCGCCCTGGGCAAGCAGATCGAAGAGGATCCCCGGATAGAGAAGAAACAGGCTGCCCGCGCCATCGCCCGCTTTGTAAACCTCCACCCGCACAATATCGCGCAGAAGGTCGAGATCATCGTCGAGCATTTCCGGCAAAGCGTGATGCAGAAGATCGGGGGGCGCGCCAAGGCGATGGTGGTCACCGAGTCGCGCCTTTCCGCGGTCAAGTACAAAATGGAAGTAGACCATTATCTGAAAGAGAAAAACTACACCAACATTAAAGCCCTGGTCGCATTTTCCGGCACGGTCAAAGATGAGTATGACCTGGAACGCACGGAAGCGGACATGAACGGTTTCGGAGAGCGCGAGCTGCCGGAGAAGTTTCTAGGCGACGACTACCGCTTGCTTCTGGTGGCGGAAAAGTACCAGACCGGTTTCGATCAGCCGCTGCTCCACACCATGTACGTGGATAAGCGGCTTGCGGGCGTTCGCGCCGTACAGACCCTGTCGCGTCTCAATCGCATCTATGCGGGCAAAGACGATACGTTCGTGCTGGATTTCGTGAACGATCCGGAAGAGATACAGGCTGCGTTTCAGCCTTACTATGAGTCAACCACCATCGATCAGGCCACCGACCCGAATCAGCTGTATGACATCAAAGGGAAGCTGGAAGCGTTCGATGTGACACGCCTCGAAGAAATCAACGCCTTCGCGCATATTTTCTTCAGTCCCGGCAGCCGACAATCTCCCACCGCGCACGCAGGGTTGCATAAGACGCTTGATGAAGCGGTCAGTCGCTACCAGGCCAAACCGGATGTCGAGCGGCAGGAGTATAAATCGCTGCTGGAGTCTTTTCTGCGGATGTACAGCTTTCTGTCGCAGGTCATGCCGTTTATGGACAGCGACCTGGAAAAGTTCTACGCGTATGGGCGTTTGCTTGTCACGAAACTGCAGGGAGCTTCCGGAGTGGAGCGATGGCAGGTGAGCGATGAGGTGTCGTTGGAATACTACCGTTTGCAGAAAATGCGTGAGGGTGGGATTGCGCTGTCAAAGGGAGATGGGGTTCTGGCGGTTGCTTCCGAAGTCGGAACAGGGAAGCCGGAACCGGAAGAGGACGCGCTTTCCGAGATCATCAAAATCCTCAACGCGCATTTCGGCACGGAGTTCACGGACAGCGATCAACTGTTCTTCGAACAAATCGAGCGAGATATGAGCAATGACGATGCGCTGGCCCTACAGGCGCAGAACAATAGTCTGGAGAACTTCAAGTATCCCTTCGATAGCATTTTCATCGATCGCGTCGTCGAGCGCATGGAACAGAACCAGGAAATTACCGACCGTATCATGGGCGAAGAGGCGTTCGGCGATACTGTTCGTGACTTCCTTGTTGCGCGCGTCTACGAGCGCCTCCGGAACAAGAAGTAGAACCATCCCCTATCGGCGGAAATGTGGGATTTGTGCTGCATCCCGCCATGCGTTAAGAACTCCGTTCACCCCTGGGTGTTTGCCAGCGTCGTGAGCAAATCCGGGTGTTCGATAAACTGCAGCAATCGGGCGGAGGACTGCCGTGGTCGGCGCGTTCCCTGCTCCCAACTCTGGACCGTCTTGCTGGACACTTGTAACAACCGGCCAAACCCAGCCTGGCTCATCTTGAGCCGTGTACGAATACGTCGAACGTCTTCGGCGCTATATAGTTGAGGCGGGTCGGGAACAACGACCTCTGATACCCGCAGGGTGCGTTCGCCGCGCTCATGGGCTATGCCCTCCTCCAACCCTTTTTTTAGTCTATCGAATAGCCGAAGGCGTTCCATTGCAGGTGACTCCTTGCAAGTTTCAATTCCAGTGTGGTCCGATGAAAGCACAGAATGATATGATCCTACAACTGTGGCTTTTGCGCGTTTCAATTCCACGCCGCCTCGACAAAAAAGATGCGAACCGTCACATTTACCAAAAGCGGCGCCAGTTCGGCTTGTTTCAATTCCACATCGATGCGATCAAAATGGTTTTGGTCCGTCGGCGCAAAGCACGGATCCAATACATTTCAATTACGCGCTCGATTGCGGCCTACTTCCTTGCGATAGGCTTGCGCTAACGATGCCAACAGGCGCTTCTCGTCCGGGGTAAGGTCATCGGCCTCATCTTTGTCATATACGTCTAATAGAAGAACCCTGTCGGCATCCGGTACATACCTGAAAGGAAGCGAATTCAATATCGCTGGTGAAGTATCGGTAGACGATCTGAGTGAAGTCCAATGTTTCGACAAACGCGAGTTTCATCTGCTTCTCCGCACAAAGTATCCCACTCAGTGGGATGCGCTGTCAAGTCAAATGGCGCTAAGTAGACATTTATCTCCTGATTTTATCCGGTACAATGGTGGAAAGTGATTGTCAATACCTTCGCCAAACCTGACTCGTGCCCGAGTACCACACATTCAGTGTGTTCGCCGGAATGTGCGCCAAATCGGCTCCTTTAGGCCGCCATTTTCTCCTGCGGAGCACTCCCATGCGGCAAATGGATACAACCCAGC
>JBBRKX010000312.1:0-6268 GCA_038231675.1 Chthonomonadales bacterium
AAAGGGGTTGCGGATTATGCGTATAACTCGCTCAATAGTCCGAATATAGGCTATTCGGACGGCGACACCGGCCATGTTGCGAGTGGCGCGATTTCGTCTTCAGCGGAAACCATCTTGATGATGGATGGCAATGGCGCAAACGGTCAGATGAACATCTGGCAATCGGAGGCAACCGACGTCAACGGCAAATTCTACGCTGCGGGGGATCAGTGGAACGGCAATACGGTAAATCCTAATATGCCGTATAAGCGCCATCCGGTAGGCACGGGTTTTGAGGTTTTGTGGTACGACGGGCATGTCAAGTACATGAGAAGCACCGCGAAATCGACGGCCGCCTATCCCGGGGGCTCTCCTTACTACTGGTATATCAACAAGCAGGAGTAAGCACGCACGGGGAGATGTCTTAGCGCGGAAAGCTTGCCGAAGCAAATCGGCAAGCTTTTTAAGTATGTCTATTTGCGTCGACGACAAAGGCGCGTCCATTGCGGCTGTGAGAGTCCTGTATTGTCCCTGAATTGAAATCGTCATTTCCGTCCCGAAAGAGCACGTGGCGCCGTTGCGTGTAGATGGAGAGCAGGTAACGTATTCTCTGGTGATGCCGTCTAACAGCCGTCTGATATCTGCTATCGCCTATGTAAATGGAGCCAGAGAACCATGCTATCCAAAAGAGCATTGAATGCCACAGTCGGAACGATGACGACAATGGCCGCGTGCGCCATCGCCACGTGTGTGGGCGGACAGGCTCCAATCAAACCCTCCGCTGCCTCCGCAACGCTGCATCGCAGCGACGCTTCTGCGTCTGTTGCCGCAGCAACCCAGGAGTCGGCGGACGTCGTCTGGGGACCGGGGCGCGCAGTGCAGGCAGGCTTGCGCGTGAGGCTCTGGGCGGGCGACCAACACGCGAGCAGATTTATCTTCGACGTGTACCTCCGCAACCGCACGAAGCACACCCTGACCGTCAACTGTCAGAGCTTCTCGGGGCTCTCTGTGCCATCGGACGCTGCCTACTCGACCGAGGTGCAGAGCGACTCGATCTACTGCTCCCCGCATCTACGCGACAGCAATGGCAGGCCGGTGGACGTAGGCTTCCGAATGGGGGCGAATGACAGCCGATATGCCGTCGAGTCGGGACAGGTTTTGTATGTATCGCACTGGATGCTCCGGACGATGGACCGCCGCGCGAAGGGCACCAATAGAGCGAACTATACCCAGGTGGCGTTCGTCGAGCCCGGCAAGCACCGGTTGTACTGCGACGTGAGCGCCTCGTGGGGAAGCAAGGGAGGCCGACGGCCGATGCTCCTCCGCACCGGTGAGGTAGCCTTCGATGTGACGGGGGCCGATGTGGCGCCGGAATAGGTTGCCGCTAAACAACCTCGATCCACAGTCTTGCTAACCTTCTGCTTCCGCGTCGTCAGGCAGGTGCGTCTTGAAGAAACGCCGGGTAGAGGGGAAGCACCTCTGCAGCTTCCGGCCAGCGCTCGCGCAGAGCGTTCGCCAGGCATGCGCACCAGGCGGCAAGCGCCTCGAAGGTGCGGGCGCTGTGGGTCGAAGCGATGCATGTTTCGAGGATGGCCACCAGTTGCCGCCTGCGGGAGCGGGTGGGGACGGGCGCCGACCAGTCGGGCGGCAGGAGCAGCCAGGGATCCCGGTCAGGACCCGCCTCCACCTTCGGCAATCGCGCCAGCCGGAGGATCGTCCATGCCGCGCAGGCCGCCGCCATGCCGTGCTCGTAGCGGATATCGTCTCGCGCGACGGGACAGACTTGCGCCAGTTCCGCGCGGTATGCCGATTCGATCTGAAGCGCGATCTCGTGCGGTAAATGCCAGGGAGGACCGCCGGTCGGATAGGGGTAGCGCAGCACGGTGGCATCCACGAGCGCGTGTCGGAAACAGGCTTCTTCGAAGTCGAAGAACCGGACACTGCCGTTGGAAATCTTGCAGTTGACGACGGAGAAGTCGCCACTGGACAGGGCCAGGCAGTCGCCTGGTACCGCGAGGAGGCGTGCGAGCGCTTCGACGTCGCCGTCCACGCCCCTGGACTCTGGGAGTTCGAGTTGTGTCACCGCCTCGCGCACTTTCCGCCAGTGCTCCGCGATCGGAACGTGGGCAATGGGGAGGAAAGTTCGGAGGCCTTTGGACTGACCTGCCGTCTGCGCGTGCAGCCTACCCAGACCCCGTGCGAATGCAAGGATTCCCTCCCTTGCGGCCTCCGTGTCGTTCCCGAGCAAAAGGTCCAGCAGCGACGGATGGGTTCCAAGGTCTTCGGTAACGAGAAAGCCCACAGAACTCCCGCCCGCCAGGAAACGCGGCGTGAGCGAGCTGCCAACTGCAGTGAGATATTCCAGCGCCCCCTGTTCGTTGTATATCCCGGTCCGTCCCGAACGCGCCGTCCCTTCTCGCGGGACACGCACGATAACAGTCCCCGGCGCGGCACTGCGAGACGATGGCAGCAACGTGCAACGAAAGACCCAAGACGGCCAGAAGTTTTGCACCTCGTCGGCAATTTGCACGCGCCCACCGAACCGTGCGGGCAGCGCATCCTCAACTTCTTGCCGGATTGCGGCGGAGAGAGTTCTGTTTGCTTCCATTGAAAGTGAGTTGCAAAGTTTGTCTTCATGCGTGCAACGACAGATTATCACATTCTATCCGGCCGCCGATGCCTACCTGCGCCAAAAAACTTTGCAGATGATGAAAAAAGCACAGTCGATTGACAGCAGAGTGGCCCCACCGGAGCGAGCAGCAGCCCATGAACCCTGACATTTGTATTGCGGTCGCTCGTTACGGACATAGGATTGCGCTGGAATTACAAAAGCGCGATTTCCCCGCCTCCAACACCTATTCGGACGGTAACTGGATCACGGCTCGCTTCGTTGTGGCGCTGCCTGGAGCAAAGATATCCTTCATCGAGAGCCTGCACCTGAGCGATTTGGAGCAGTTCCGCCTGGAGTTGAAGCAGCTTGTCCAGGAAGGTGCGGGCAAAGCTACGCTCGCTATGATGGAGCGGTATTTCCTCCTGAGCGCAACGCTGGGGCCGGATGCGGTCCAGTGGACAGGCCGGATACATATAGATCGGAGGCGTATCGAGAGTCCGGAAGGCTCTTCCTCGGGCGTTCTCCGCCACTTTAACTTTGAAACGGACGTGTTGGCGTTGCCCATACTCCTGGAACAGGTGGAGGCCGCGCTCATAGCGTTTCCGCTCAAGTCGCCGCGCTCCCTCCGGGAACGAATAGACAATAGCGTCCGCCTCGTGAATGCATTTCTCAAAGGCAAAGGAGATCCCAACCACCTTCTCGACGGCACCCCTTTGCTCTCCAGTATTGCGCAGACCGGACACGTCGATGCGGTGCGGTTGCTCCTGGATGCGGGAGCCAACCTGCATAGCCGTGGCCCCAGAGGCAGTACGGCCCTATGGAGCGCGGTTGCCAACGGCCGAACGGAGACGGTTCAATTGCTGCTCGAGCGCGGGGCGACATGCGACGATTCCGATGAGGAGGGCGGCACAATCCTCATGCTGGCGGCGCGAAACGGCGAGGGGGACGGCTTCCCGACCGTGGTGCAATTGCTTCTGGAGGCAGGCATGGACGTGAGAGCACGGGATCACAGTGGCTGGACGGCGCTCACATGTGCGGTGGAGAGTGGGCACGAGGAAATTGCGCGCCTTCTCATCGCGCATGGAGCCGACCTGACCACCGTGCGGGAAGACGGCCGAACATTGCTGATGAGCGCCGCTGAGGGCGGCAACATGGGAATGGTTCGTCTCCTGCGGGCGCACAACGCCGACATCTCGGCCCGCGACAACGAGGGCTGCACCGCTCTCGACTGGGCCGCTAAAGTCGGCTGGACGGATGCGGACGTAGAGGAAGCATTGCGGTAATTGTGGATTCGCGTTGGTGACTACGCACTGGAATCTCGACGCGGGCCAGCGAGCGTTGTCGCGGTCCCGCGTCGTTGTGCTGGAAGCAGTGGCGAATGTTTACGCGTGCGCCTCGGTTGTGTGGCAACACGATCCGGAGTTTTGAGGAAGCGTCTCGTATGCATCATGCGAGTCGCCACCAGATGCCCGTCTCGTTGCGTCCCCTGGGGGCACGGTCTAGCCACTGGTACATGCCCCAGAGGCCGTCCAGTCCACGCGCATAGGTGGAATAGGTGTGGTAGACAACACCGTCCTCGAGCACAAACGCGCTCATGCCCGGCCTATCGCGCGTGTACGTGGCCACGTCGGTTCCCGTCATGGCCGCGATCTCAGCGACAGGCCCCTCCACGCGTTTCGTCAGGGAGTCGCCGATCCCGCTTACCGGCCACGGCGACTCGCGCCGATAGTTGTATTCTGCGCCCCCCTCGCGCTGTTGCTCCTCGGTGAGCACGACGTTGAAGTCGGAGTTGAAGTCGCTGCCGAGCGAGGACGCCCAGGGAAACGTCCACCCCATACGCCGCTTGAACGCCCCCAGTTTCGCGAGAGGCGCCCGCGACACCGCCGAAAGCGTGACGTCATGGTTCGCAAGGTGGACGACGAAGCCGTTGAAACCGTCCGCGATCGACGCGCAGGACGGACACCCCGCCGTGTAGTCGGGCCCGAACATGAAGTGGTAGACGAGAAGCTGCGAGCGCCCTTGGAAGAGGTCTGCCAGCGAGGCACTCCCTTCCTCGGTCTCGAATGGGTACTCCTTGTCGACCCGGACCCACGGTAGATCCTGCCGCCGCCGCGCCAACTCGTCGCTGCGCCGCGTGAACTCCTTCTCCTCCTGGAGCAGCCCGAGGCGGGCTGCAAGCCACTCCTCTCGACTAACTATTTGGTGTTGCATTGTTCGGTCTCCTTTTAAAAGTAACTAATTTGAAGTAGCGAGAGATGGCCCCGATGCGATCCAAACGTTTCGCCATCAGAAAGCACATTGAGGCGACGCACAGGAACAGCAGCGCCCATCGCAGGTAGGTTGCCGTGGAAAGCGAAAGGCCGAGACCTGTCCATAGCATCACGTACATTGCCAGGCAAGCAGGACACTTGGGCGCCAACACCAGGATGGTGCTCGGGAGGACCCATGCGCCCATCTCTCGGACTCTTCGCACCCAGGCCGGCTTTTTTTGGTCGCCGGCAGCTTCGCAGCAAGCGCTCATTGTTGTGTCTCCGTCCGATTTCATGCTGGTTAGTAACTACTCCGCACGGGATTAATCCGGAAGGTTCCAAGGTATTTCAATCCCTATTGTTGTCCCAACGCGCGTGTCAGGTGTTTACAAGGCGGTGCTCGATCTTGTCTATGCAGCTTTTCCAGCCCTCTTCATGCTGTGCGAGCACATCTTCGTTTTCAAATCCGTGATGGGTCAAAGTGAGTTCCGTGCCTTGCTCCACATCTCTGAACTCGATGGACACGGTCGTTTCTGGATGCGGAGCGTCGGGATACGTCCATGTAAATGTGATGCGTTCGTTTGGAACGATCTCTTTGTGTACTCCGGTGACCGTGGGGTTCCCGCATTTGCCGGTTTCGGGCCTGCCGCTCACGGTGATGCGATACTCTCCCCCGACGCGCACATCCGCTGTGGCCTCGGCGACGCTCGAGACGGGGGCGAACCATCGCGCCATCAATTCGGGTTTCGTCCACGCGTCGAAGCACTTCTCACGTGGCGCCTTGATGACTCTCGTCAGGCGAAGGTGTAGTTTGTCACGCATTCTTTTCTCCTTCCTCTCCTGCCTCCAGGATGGCCTGTACGGCGTCCAGGCGTTCGTTCCAGAACTTCTCATAAAAGAACTTCTCAGGGCCTGGATACAGTCCGGTGCGTCGCAAGCAGCGTCCGCGCCGACAAATCCGGGGAGCCCTCTTCGCAAGTTTGTCACCACGGACCAGATGCTGAAAGCGATTTCCGACGACCTGAACCATGCGGAAGAGCGGGATCGGCCGTTCTTAAGATATTTCACGTTAACACATCTTTGTAATACCGGCGCTACAGAGGAAGAGATTGTGGCTTACCAGAACGCCCTGTCTAAACTTATCAACAGCGTTTCCTGGCAAAAGAGAATCGCGGCTCCCATCGCCATCGACCCGACGAAGACTATCTTCCGAATCGATATGCGAAAGTATTCGTGGACTTCCGAAACCTGGAAGCGCCTGCTGTTTTCCTATCCCTATAACGTAGTACAGGTCTCTCCGGTCGCCAGGACGATTGCGATGGCTACGGAGTGTGATGCGCCATGCGTGCGTGCGGATTGGTTTGTATCGAATGCCGCCCGCCCACCGCTGTACCATGAGCTGTTGGATATCCCTAAAACGGCCGCCGAA
>JBBRKX010000313.1:0-6267 GCA_038231675.1 Chthonomonadales bacterium
CGATGAGCAACTGCATCCAGTTTGGATCGCTATGTTTAGAAAGCGGTTCGTGGGTGTGTACATAAAAATAGATGTTCTTGGTATCGCAGGCGACCTTGCAATCGGTGATATCATTTCGTCCGCTCGCGTCGGTGTAATGCAGGCTGCCCCAACCCGCCCAATCGCGATGGGCCGTATCGCCGACAGCATCCCGATATTCCGGCCGCACGTTGTTCCACTGATCGAAACCCGTTGCAAGATCGATGGTCTGGTGCGGCGAAGCTTTTTCCGGCGCTCGCACCCCTTTGAACCGGCGGATATTCGCCACAAGTTGCATATAGTAGCTGTCGCCATATCCCCCCTTCATGGGCTGGATATCGCGGCTGAACTCTTCGTTGTAGGTGTCGACGAAGAAAGTATCTCCCCTGTCCAGACGTTTGCCCAACAGGTCCATTGTCTGTCCCGGCCCGACCGTAAATCGCTGGGCGACCCACTCGTTCCATCCATCGACAAAAGCAACTTCGGGATCCACCTTCAGCAGGCGGTCCCACTGCTCTTGAAAGTAAAGCCCTTTATCCACGTCATGCGCAAGCAGATGCTCGTTCAACGCGGGCTGCTTGCCATCGTGGTGACTTCGTCCAATGTTCTGAACGGGATGCCCTCCGACCGCAACCGGCATTTCTTCCGGAGTGTTCGCATCTTTGTGCCAGCCGAATCCCTGTGGCGAATTGTCTATCCACGGCCATTTGTCCTGACCGGGGTCCCATGCCCATGAATATCTCCAGTTGAAGAAGTTCAGGACATCCTGTCGGATGGGGGAGCCATTCTGATTGTGAGCGGCTTTGTTGGCAAGCACCAGCGGTTTACCCTGCCATCGAAACCAGAGTTGCGGGTATCGGTTTTTCGCATAAAAATCGTCGTAGATGTGGGTGATGGTCTCGGCTTCACTGGAATGCGCCACAAATCCGATCTGCGGCGTAAGATTGCCGTGCCGCCGCATGTCCATGGCAATGGAGCATAGCGCTTCGGTCTCTTTTGGATAGGTGGCGGCGTTTGTGACATCCAGAAATAGCACATCTACCCCGGCATTTTGAAGCATGGATAAGTTATGACGTATGACCCAGGGATCGTCGGCGCGGAAATAGCCGATCGCCGGTTCGCCCCACCAGTGAAAGCTTCCTTCCGGTCCCCACTTCCGTTGATCCGGCGCATTGGCAAGGATGGCGGAGATATCGTTAGGGCCCGGGGTACCGTGCTCGCCCTGCCAGAGAAAGTAGAACATTGCCACGAAGCGGTCCTTCCGGTGTGGGCGGCAATTCGCAGCGGTGGGCAATGTTCTCCCCAGAGCATCGGTGGCAACCCAGGTATCCGAATAAAGATCGCGCATGGTTTTCTCCTGTGCGGGCAGGCTGGCCGCCAGGCTAAGCAACAGTACGGGCGCCAGAAGCTTGCCATAAAACAGAGATCGGGACCGTTTCATACATCTCCTCAGTCGAATCAGCAATAAAATCCATGTGTGTCAGTATTCACGAGGCAAGTGTTAAGATCCTGCGCGTCTCAACTGTCGGCAGAAGATGTATTGCAGACTCTGGACTCTGTTGGGCGTATAATAGAGCGGCATATCAGCGTTCGAACATCGGGGTAAAGGCAATGGCAAGCAAGCGCGGCAAAAGAGATGTGGACGTCGAGATCGACCTTCATGGGATGACCGTGGAGGATATGCGGCTGACGCTCCAACAGAATTGGCCGAAATGGCGGGGTATGCGGTTTGTCCGCATTATTCATGGACGCGGCGCGGCGCTTAAACCCGAGGTAGAAAGGTGGTGTGACGAGATCGGGGTGCCGTTCGCGACGGATGCCTGGAATCCCGGCGCGATGCGTATCTTTCCGACAGATCGCGTGCTGCCGAACCCCACGCAGGGAAACACGCTTCGCGAAGCCGGCTTGCGACTGACGCCTGAAGAGGAAGCTTATCTCCGCGACCCCGAGGCGATGGAGCGCGCCCGTCAAGAAGAGCTACGCCGCAAAGCGGCGGAGGCGTTACGGCGCCAGGCCGAGGCAGCATCGGCGGCGCAACGCCGGCGTCGGGACGATTCCCTCTGGGAAGCAGAGATGGCGCGCCTCGACTCGATGGAAAAGAAAGGCGCCAGCCAGAATGGTGTCAAACCACGGCCGCCACTTATTGTGCCGGCCGCCCAGATCAAGCACCAGGAGGGGTATTGGCGGGCGGAATTGGTTCGCGTCGCGGATACGGATACAGCCACTCTGACCAAACAGAAGCGTACGGGCCTGGATAAGCTCGCGCCTCCCATGGAGCCCAAGCCCACTCCGGTACCCGGAGCGCCGAGGATGGCGAAGTCAATTCCGAAGCGGGATGTCCAGGCGGATCAGGCTCTCTTTGAAGAGGAGCTTGCCAAAATGGATGCTGTAGCCGAGGAGAGAAGAAGTTAAGGCGGGATCATAGCGTTAGCGCTCCTTTTTGCAGAGGCATGGGACGTTGCCCTCGCGCGGATATGAGGTGATGCGCCCGGCAGGCACAGGTACGCCTCGAGAGGGCCATCCGTCGCCAGGAAACGCAAATGGCGGACACCGTTCGGCACAAAGAAGACATCACCTCTGGCGATGCCAGTCTCTCCTCCCTCCCAATTTACGATCCCCTCGCCGGACGTGATGACAACGAGATAGTACGGAGCGGGGCGTTCCAAAACGAATTTGCCTGTAACCTGCAAACGGTTGACTCCGAAACATGTGGTGGTTTCTGGACCGATCAGGTGCGAAAGGGAACCTCCCTCAGTGGATTGAATTGGGATAGGCTGCTTTTGCAGGCGTTGACGCACTTGCTCGACGCTTTCCCCCTCATATCGGAAGCACGTAAGCGCGGTCTCAGGATCGAGTGGCCCCCACATATCGGCGTCGGTAAGCTCCTGTTCGGCACAATATCGCTCCGGCTGCACCACCCAGTCGGAGGGCTCCTGCACTTCCAGCAAGAAGACTCCGGGACCGATGGCATGCGGAAACCGTCCTGGGATGAAATAAGCTTCGCCCGGTTTGACAGGCAGGCGATGCAGCATCGACTCCATGGCCGCAATGTCCTGGTCGAAGACGGCACGCGCGAATTCGGCTTGATTAATTCCGGGCTTGAAACCCATCAGCAAATAAGGCTCCTCGTTTCCGATACGCCGTGTTCCAAGGATCAACCACGATTCCGCCTTGCCGTGCTCGCTGCCATAATGCATGCGCGCGAACTCTTGATCCGGGTGACATTGGATGGGAAGCCGGACCGCGGAATCCAGATACTTACAGAGCAAGCTCATCTCCGGTGCGTCACCCAGATAAGCGTTTGGAGCCGCCCCGATCAAATCGCGCAGCAGGGGGCCGGGTATTCCACCGGTTCCTCGAATGCGTGACAGTCCCTCGTCCGGTCCCTGAGCATGTTCTCCGTTGACGGCCAGCACGCAGGACGCCAGCCAATCCTCCGGAAAATGCGTGTCTGCGGCTGCCGTGTTTCCGACGAAGGCATCCAGCAGCGCCCCTCCCGTGTAACATCTCCAAACGCGGTTCGGCTCGAAGAAGAGAGGGGATGAGGCGGTTACATCAGAGGCCATAGAGTTGCCTTTCATCAGAGTATGCGAAAAAGAGGTCGAGTGTCTTAATATAGGCAGTATAGTGCATAAAAACGCAAATATCAATGAAACCAAAGACAAAAAACGCAAATTAATGCGGAATAGTGCAGGTATAATGCAGTATGCTTAAAGAAGAGCGTCAGCAAAACATCCTCGCGATCCTTCGCCGGGAGGGGAAGGTCGTTGCGAGCGAACTCAGCGATGTGCTGAAAACCTCGGAAGACACGGTGAGGCGAGATCTGAATGAGATGGCGGCCACGGGTCTCCTACAACGCGTACATGGCGGTGCATTGCCCCAGGCTCCCACGGCGATCTCGTATCAGTCACGCGATCTGGAATCCAATGCGGCTAAGGCGGCTATCGCAGCCGCGTGCATAGGATTGCTCCGACAGAATCAGGTCATCGTGATCGACAGTGGGACAACGGCACTGCGGCTAGCACGGGAGTTGCCTATGGACTTCCGCGCTACGGTGGTCACGAACAGCGTGCCTGTTTTGGACACGTTGTCATCACACCCCGGAGTGGAGGTCATCGGCATCGGCGGACGACTGTTTAAGGAGGCTCGCTGCATGGTGGGCGCTCAGGCGGTGAATGAGCTCCGTGCCGTGCATGCTGATGTCTGCATCCTCGGGCTCAACGGAATCCATCCCGACGTCGGGCTGTGTGTGCTGGAACACGAGAGCATGCTGGTGAAGAGGGCGATGATACATGGGGCACGGCAAGTCGTGGCGGTCGCGGCGTCCGACAAACTTGGGACCGTTGCGCCGTTTGTGTTCGGCCAGCTTACCTCCCTCACGCATCTGGTGACCGACGCCGGTGCATCGGAACAGGAGCTGATGCCGTACCGCACCGCCGGAATTATCGTGTTGTCCGGTTGAGTGGCTTCCCATACGCGACCTGCCTGACGAGAGATCGCAACCTGACAGTCACCATGGAAAGAAAAATATGGTTCATTCTATGCGTCCGTTTGCCTCAAAGGCACTTCTGACATTGACCCTGGGAGTTGCGGTTTTGACCGCGCAATCCGCGTTTGCGGCCGGCGCAATCAAGGCGCACAACCCGGCCTCGAAGGATATCGTGATCGGGGACTTTGAGAGCACGACTTATGGTCGCTGGGAGGCTAGGGGAACTGCCTTCGGAGCTGGCCCCGCGCTGGGCGCTCGCGCCGTAGAGTTGGGAATTCAAGGTGTTCGCGGCAGTGGGGCGGCAAGCAGTGAATTTTTTGGCGATCGCGCCATGGGAACGCTCACTTCGCCGATCTTCAAAATTGAGCGGCGCTACATTTCCTTTGTGATCGCCGGCGGGGACTATGAGACTTGCACCTGTATCAACCTGGTTGTCGAAGGCAAGGTCGTTCGCAGCGCCACCGGCGCCAGGAGTCATCTGCTCCTGCCCGCCAGCTGGGACGTGAGCCGATTTGTGGGGCGTCGGGCGCGAATACAGATCGTGGACGAGGCAAGTGGAGATTGGGGGCATATCAACGTGGATCATATCCTACAGACGGACCAGCCGGAGCGGCCTCCAGTGGTCACTCAACAGCTTTACCAGGAGAGTCTTCGGCCGCAGTTTCACTTCACTGCGCGTCAATGGACGGAGAATCGCCTCAATCCCGGCCCGCGTCAGGAAGGGTGGCTCAACGATCTCAATGGCCTCGTGTACTATGAGGGCGAATATCATCTCTTTGCGCAGCGCTGGAATAGGTGCTGGATCCACGCAATCAGCCGCGATTTAGTCCATTGGACGGAGATGGAACCGGCCTTTTGCGAAGAGACTCTGGAGAGCGGCACGCAGTCGGGAACCTGCGTCATCGACTATGCGAATAGCTCGGGGCTGTCGCCGGACAAAGCGACGCCGCCGATGGTTGCCTTCTGGCCGCGCCAGGACAATCGCAGTCAGTGTATTTGTTACAGCCTGGATCATGGGCGAACCTGGAAGCGTTATGCGCACAACCCTGTCCTGGTTCACCCCGAGCGGGATCCAATGGTTTTCTGGTATAAGCCAGGCCGGCATTGGGTGATGATGCTCTACGGAGAGGGGCAATACCACATCTTTACATCCAACAATTTGCTGGACTGGAAAGATGAGAAGCATCCGATCCCCAATAGTTTTGAATGCCCTGATTTCTTTGATCTGCCGCTGGATGGCGATCGACACCACATGAAATGGGTATTGATCCGTGGGAACGGCAAGTACTCGGTGGGCAGCTTCGACGGCTCGGAATTTAAGGAGGAGACCCCTCAATTCGATTCCGACGCCGGCCCGAACTTTTATGCGACGCAGAGTTGGGGCAACACGGAGACAGGGGACGGCCGCAGAATTCAAGCCGCGTGGATGCGTGGCGGCGTGTATCCCGATATGCCCTTTAATCAGCAAGTGACCTTCCCCCGTGAACTCACGCTACATAGCACACCGAATGGACCGCGTTTGTTCCGCGTGCCAATTCACGAGATTACGACGCTGCATAAACAGGAAGACACCTGGGCGAACCGCTCGCTCAAAGCCGGCGACATGTGGGATCTCAAACAGTCGGGGGATCTGTACCATATCAAGATGAACGTCAGTATTCCGGAGGGCGCAGTAATTACGCTCAATATTCGCGGCGTTCCGGTGGTAATGACGCATCAGACCATCGCTTGCGGGACGGACCCTCAGCCCGTTTCGGGCG
>JBBRKX010000314.1:0-6264 GCA_038231675.1 Chthonomonadales bacterium
GATCGCCATGGCGGCGGTCCCCGCCATACTGCCAAACGTCGCTTCATCGTCCATGCCACGCTTAACGGCGTGCATCAGCGCATGGATGGCAGCACTATCCCCGGCGCCGATCTTACTCAGGGCGTGCGTGACAGGCCACCAGATCTCCAGGGAGTACGACTGCAGTGCCTTGCGCGTTTCCACTTCGTCCGCCAACCGTATCAGCACCGGCAGCGTCGATCTGGCTTGCGTCCCATACTTGCTCAGACCATCCAACGCATGGTGGATCGCGATTGCCTCCGCGAACGATCCACTTTTTCGCTGCAGGTGGGCAGCAAAAAGTGGGATGCCGTCCGCAGGAGGAAGTTGCAAATCGTCTAGCTGAAAGAGCGCCTCCGCCTGCGCATCTTCATTGCCATTCTTCAGCAGATTCCGATACTTTTGTATTTTCGCAATCCGCTCCGCCTCGTCGTCTTGCTGCGCTCGGACGGTTTGCGCGCCCCCTGCGATAATCAGGGCTGCCAATAGGAGCATGCACAGAATATTTCTCATGGGTCTACCGTCCTTTATGCCCGGTCTCACATCCTTGCGGGTTAGACGAAGAAGCCGCTGAAAGAGTTACCCTCCCCAGGGGGCAGGGAATGGGGGATTTTCACTTGCCGAGCGCTGCGGTGATAGGTTGAGGCGGTTCAGAGGCAGAATGAGAAATGGTGGTCTTTATCCACACACACCGTGGCCACTAAAAGATGCTCGCTCGCCGATGCCAATGGCGTGACCACTGCCAGTGTAAGGAGGCAAGGAAGCGTTGCGACTTGCATAGGAGACGTTTCCTTTCAACCATGCGCATCGGGGTCGGCAAGGCCGTGCTCGGCAATGCGCCGATCGGCCGGCCGCCGGCCGAGTCGCACGGCGGCGGCGGCATCCAGGCCGCCGGAGTAGAGCACGATCACCGCCATGATCGCCATGGCGAGGTGTATCCACAAAGGGGAGCCGTTGGGCGCATAGGTCAGACGGGTCGGCAGCGCGGCCCACGCACCGGCCTGAAGGCAGACGCTGGTCACCAATCCGCCGAAAAACATCGCCATTATCATGTGCAGAACGTATTCTCCGGACGGCAATCCACCCAGGAATTCTCGGCTCGCGCGCTCGATAAGGAAGTCCCATATCGAGATGCCCACATCGACGGCGAACAACGCGATCAGCATCCAGAAGAACCCTCCATGCAGAGCGCAGTTGGGCACCAGCACGAACAACGTCGCATAGGTCGGCCCCCGCAGACTATGGACGATCAGCTCCTGGCGGGAGTCCGGATGCGTGCGAATCCCATGGGAAACCGAATGGTACAGCAGGATATCCACTGCGCCACAGAGGCCGAGAATCAGCAGGATGTAGGTCGCGACTAACATGGCAAACTTTCTTTCGGACAACACCGCATAGGGTCAGGCGATATGGCCATCCTGGGCAAGCTGCGTCAGCGCATGGGCGCGCAGACTGAAAGCGCGCTCGAAAGCGGGCGCGATCAGTCGGCGCATCGTCAGTTCGCCCCCATACTGCAGCGGCAATGCAACGTCCAGGATGTCGCGCACACAACATCCGCCCGCGACTTCCTCAAACTCATGTAGGTGCGTAAAGCGTTGAAACGGACCATGGATGAGCCGCTCACCAAACCGGAAAGGTGGCTCGTACCATGTAAATTCAAACCCCAGCACAATCGGCAGGATACCGGCGATCAACGTTTCGAACCAGACCGTGTTACCCGGCCGTACGCTTCCATCGGAATGCAGCAAGCGGAAATCCGCCCTACTCTGATGCAGAAGCCTCAGATGTTCGGGGTTTTCATGGAAGGCAAATACCGCTTTCCGCGGCACGTCGATCGTTTGCTCAAAGCGTAATTGCATGGGATTCCTTGATGCAGCGTAAAGCAGCGCGGACAGCGGGAGCACTATCCTCCGATCCTACCTTTTTCGTAAGCTGTATAGAGTTCTTCTGAGTTCTCGACATAAAGCTCCATATAGCCACATGTGCCGCAAACCCACGCCCGCACGGTTCCTAAATGCGCTCCCATGAACAGGATCGCATTCGGATTCTCCAGTACACTAACCGTCATTTCGCGAGTGCCGTTGCGGCCTTGATCATCGACCTGGACATTCGGTATCACTTTGTGCGATCCGCACTTGGAGCATTCAGTTCTTGATATCATGTTCGTTCTCCTCCAAAATATGGACTGTCCGCTTTGCCGCTCGGTTGCGCGGATATCGGGGCTCCGTGCAAAGTTCAGACGCCTGCAAAAGTCTGCGCCTCGTGAAGGAAATCTCGGGCTGCCTGGTGAAACTACAGTCGAATTCAACCCGTCTTATAAGCATACGAGCGCTTGCACCTGTCCGACCCCTCGTATTCATGCTACGGCATATACCGTAGCCCCGCCCTGTTTTCCGATGGAGCAACCATGCGTCCGCCAAATCGATGGGTTCCCGTTCTTTCCGGGCTTGCCGCTCTGTTGACAGGGCTGTTGTTCTGGGCCGCGGCGCAGCCTTCGGGCGCGAAGCCGGATCCACATCTGGCAGGGCAGGTAAACCTCCCTCCGAACACCAGCGAAGTGAAGTTTTGCGGCACGTGTCATCCCGCCGGGTGTCCCACCACCCACCCGGAGCTTGTCAAGTTGACATGGGCGGCGCAGGGCCGTGTGGTGCTCGGCATCGTGGGCGAGGTGACCTGCGGCTCATGCCACACCCGTGGATTCCGGCGGAAATCGGACGCATACCTTGCCCGTGATCAGAAAAACCTGTGCGGCAACTGTCACAATGGCGCTCACGCGCTTGCCAACCCGCACACCACCGATCAGAAGTGTGAGGTCTGTCACACCCTGACGCAGCCGCAGTTTGCTCGCACGTCGCTCGTGGCCGCCCGCGCCCTGAAACCCGCGAGCGACGCCACCTGCATCCACTGCCATTATGATGGGCCGGTATCGCACGCGGTGGGAATGCCGAACACGAAAAAGCAAGCCCGAGATCTTCCGCTTTCCGCGGATGGCAAGCTCACCTGCGTCACCTGCCACATCGGTCATAAGCCGCAGGACCGGTTCGGCGTTCTTTTACGCAAAGATAACCGCAGGGGCGGCCTCTGCCTGAGCTGCCATGATGACTTGTAAGCGCGCCCCCGGCGCAATCAGGAGGACGCAGAACCCATGACACAATCGAACGAATCGCCTCGCGCTCCTTCCAGTTCGATTCCGAACAGGCGGCGTATGCGCAGCCACTTCATAGGCCAGGGCCTGCGCTGGCGCCTGGTGCTGGACGACGCTGTATTCGCTCTGCTTGCCAGCCTGGTCGCGCTCGGAATCCTGTATTTCACCAGCAACCGGGAGATCGGAGACAGCATGTACTCCGCCCATCTGTCCCTTAAGGAAACGCGTCATCTTCTGGACAACGGCATCAAGATCGCGGCGGTCACCACGTTTGTCGCCGTGCTGCTCTTCGGCTTCTGGTCCTTCATCGACGCACACCGGATCGTAGGACCCGCGCATCGGCTCCACCGGCTGCTAGGGGAGATCGCGGACGGCAATTTGACGCATGAGGTGGAAGTGCGCAAGAGCGATGAGTTTCAGTCGCTTTCGGCCGAGGCCGACCGCCTTGTGGACACCTTTGCGGAGCGCATCGCGGGCATACGCCAGCAGGCTGTCTCGCTCGCGAGCACTCTTGGGGACGCCACGCTGACGGCCGAACAGGCGGCCCACGCCCGCACGCAGGCAGGAGAGATTTTACAGGCATTGGACTACTTCAAGCTTCCGGAGGGAAACGCGAAGCCGACCATCGATAATTCGCCGTTACGATAGAAAGGGAGGGGACGTTGCATCCAGGTCTAAGCCGTATTGCCGGTATATGCGGATTCGCTGTTCTTACTTCTTTCGCTGTTGGAGCGCCCACCGGGCTAAACACCATTCCCACCACGGATCTGGTTCCCTATCACAGCTGGGTCGGCCAGCTTCAAAACAGCAATACGAGTTTCCAGACGCCCACCCTATTTCAGACGCCTTTTATCTTTGCGCAAAGCCAGTTTGCGCTGACCAGCAAAATAGAGGCGGGCGCGGACCTGCTGCCCTCTCCGGACGACCATACACATGCGCTTGTCCTGAACATCAAGACCTTGCTGATGGCCGAGGATGACGTCCGCCCCAATGCGGCGTTCGGCATCTCGAACCTCGCCAACCACAATGCGCCCGCTTACTACTTTACCTTCTCGAAGACTCTCAACTACGGGCAGGTGCAGCATGAGCGGTTTCGCGCCCATCACCGGCGAAAGCGCATGCTCCTTGGCCGGCGGATCCACGCGGGCCTTTTTCTCGCGGGGAGGGGGGCGCTCGAGCCCTTTGTAGGCTCCGACTTCCAGATAAACGAAACCACCGTTTTACAGACGGACTGGATCGCGGGGCCAGGCAACGCCTTCACCTTCGGATTCATCTATATCCTTCCGGACCAGCGCACCATTCTAAACCCTGTGTTCCTTTTCTCCAATGACAATCAAAAAGTCAATGGCTTCTTCCTGAACATCAGCCATCAGTTCAATCTTTAGCTTCCTTCCTGGACATTGCCTCCTCTTCGGGATTTTACAACGTCGCAAGCTCGGCTTCCGTATCCAGGACCGGGCGGGCGACGAGCGCGTACAGCACGGGCAGCACAAAGAGGGTGAGCACGGTTGCGCTCACCAGGCCGCCGATAATGACGATAGCGAGCGGTTTCTGTGTATCGGAGCCGATGCCCGTCGAGATCGCGGCGGGGACCAGCCCGATGCTAGCCAGGATCGCCGTCATCAACACGGGGCGAAGACGGGTCACCGCTCCGTCCACGACGGCACGCTGCAAGGCAGCGCCTTCCGCCCTCAAATGGTCGAAATGCGACACCATGATCACGCCGTTCTGCACCGCAACGCCAAAGAGAGCGATAAACCCGACGGCGGCCGCGACGCTCAGATGGAAGTGCGTGAAATAGAGAGCGAAGACGCCGCCGATCAGCGCCAGAGGGACGTTGAGCATCACGATGGTCGCGCGCGACACCGCATTGAACAGCATAAACAGCACGAGAAAGATCAGCAGGAGCGTGATCGGGACAATGAGCAGCAGCCGCGCACCGGCCCGCTGCATGCTTTCAAACTCGCCGCCCCAGACCGTGTAGTATCCGGAGGGCAATGTCACGGCCTGTTCCACCTTCTGTTGCGCCTCCTTGACCGCGCTGCCGAGGTCGCGACCGCGCACTCCGAATTTGATGGCGATGAATCGGCGGTTTGCTTCCCGGTAGATAAAGGCCGCGCCCCGATCGGTCCGTATATCCGCCAGCTGCGCCAGGGGAATGCGCTGCCCATCTGGCGTAGAGACCGTGATGTTGCGGATCATCTCCACATCGCTGCGACTCTCGGGCCGCAGGCGGGCGACGATGGCGAACTTTTTCTCCCCTTCCAACATCTGGGTAATCGTTTTGCCGCCGATGGCGGTCTCCACGACATCTTCCACATCCTGCACGTTCAGGCCATAACGCGCGATCTTCGCGCGATCCACCTGGATCTGCACCTGCGGCTCGCCCGTCTCTTTAAAGGTGTCCAGATCGACCACGCCGGGAATTGCCGCCAGAACGCGCTGTATCTCGTCCGCCTTCTTCTCCAGAGTAGCCAGATCTTCTCCGAAAAGCTTGACGGCCAGCTCGCCCTTGATCCCCGTAACCGCTTCCTCGACATTGTCTTCGATGTTCTGAGAGAAGTTGAAGCTGATGCCGGGAATTTGCGCGAGTTCGGCGTTCATCGTGGTGACAAGCGCCTCCTTCGTACGGAATCCTTTCCAGCGATCGTAGGGCCGCAGATCCGCGAGGAACTCGCAGTTATAAAATCCGGTCGCGTCCGTGCCGTCGTCCGGACGGCCGAGTTGTGAGACCACGAGACGCACGGGCTGATATTTGGCGATGATCGCCCGGATTTTGGGGACCACGCGGGCCGCCTCGGAGTACGAGATCGTCGTGGGCATCGTCGCGCGTATCCAGAGATTTCCCTCGTCGAGATGCGGCAGGAATTCGGTTCCCAGCTTCGGCATCAGCAGAACGGAAAGCACGAACAGTCCTATGCTTGCGGTCAGAACGGGGAGTGGATTTGCAAGCGCCACAAGCAATACACGGCGATAGCCGTTTTGCAGGCGGCTCATCGCCCCCTCTTTCTCGTGCTTTAACTTGCCGCGCAATGGAAGCACGCACAGAACGGGTGCGATGAGAAGCGCCATCAGCAGAGAGCCGATCAGCGCAAAGCCGA